>CAMFHA010000021.1 GCA_945952115.1 uncultured Legionella sp.
TATACCTTTGACTGTTAATGGAAAATTAGACCGCAAAGCACTACCAATACCTGATATTACATTAGCTACACAACATTATGTCGCTCCTCGGAACCATTTAGAAGCCAAGCTTTGCTCTCTATGGCAAGAAGTTTTAGGTGTAAAGCAAATTGGTATAGAAGATGATTTTTTTATGCTGGGCGGTGACAGTATCGTTGCTATTCAACTAGCTAGCAAAATAAGAAAAAATATAAAACTAGATATAAACGTCAAAACTTTAATCACTTATAAATCTATAAAATATTTATGTGAGAAAATTATTTCAACTGCAACAACTAGCGTTAAGCCTATATTAAATGAACAAGGTATATTAATTGGTTCACTACCTTTACTTCCTATTCAGACATTTTTCTTTAACAATGTTGAAAATCAATGCTTTCTTCACCCACATCACTTTAACCAATCATTTTTATTTAAAATATCTAATCCATTAAATATCAAACTATTAGAATGGAGCTTGGTTAAATTGGTCAATCATCATGATTCATTGAGATTACGTTATTATGTTATACCCACTGAGGATAGTAAAAAAAATTATAGCCAAATGTATACGGCAGAAGTTTCTTCTATTGCACTAAAGTATCTTGATTTACGTGTTTTAAATAAAAAACCGAGCTCTTTAAATTTCGAAACTGAAATAGATAATATATTGACAGAATGGCAAAGCAGTTTTGATTTATGGTCTGATAAGCCCTTGTATACCTTTGGGTACATTGAGGGGTATTCTGATGGTAGCAGCCGAATATATTGTGCTTTTCATCATTTAATTATAGATGCAGTAAGCTGGCGTATTTTACTTAGTGACTTGGAAGAGATATATCATACATTCAAAAAGCTTGAAAAAGAAAACCATTCCGATTTAATACATAACCACTTTTTGGCCGAAAGCATAAATCCTAAAAAAACTAGCTATCGTCAGTGGGCGCAGGTTATAAATGGTTACTCCAATTTATATAAGCAAGAAATAACCTATTGGCAAGAAATATTATCCAATGTATCAGAAACTGAAAAACACTTAGCAGCTCTAACAGACTATGCTTCACCAAATAACTACACAGTACTAGAGTTAGATTCGGAACTAACTCATAAACTATTACTAGAATGTAATCATACTTATTATACTGAAGTTGAGGACTTATTATTAACGGCTCTGGGCTTATCTTTATATGAACTTTTAGGTATTGAAACTATTCATATAATGGTGGAAGGTCATGGACGAGAGGTATTTGATCAAAATGTAGATATTAGTGAAACAATAGGTTGGTTTACAAGTCTTTACCCTATACGATTGAGCATTTTAAAGAATAATTTAGAAGGTTCTATCTTAAAAATAAAAGAAAATATCCGAGCCGTCCCTAATAAAGGCATAGGTTTCGGCGCTATTTTTGGCTATTTAATGCAATTACCACGCATCAACTTTAACTATTTAGGACATTTTGTTAAACAGGAAAACAAAGGAAGCACTGAAAAATGGATTATCGAACACACTGAAAGTAGTGGTTTAAATAATTCAAGACGAAATAGTGATCCGAACCTTATCAATATTAATGGATTGATATATAATGGAAAATTGAATCTTTCTATTTTAAGTCTGTTAAAACCTTCATTACATGATACTTTCTCTACTTTATTAAAAAGAAAACTCAAAGAAATTATTACCTTCACGTCCATTTCTGAAAAATATTTTTTTGCACCAAATGATTTTATAACAAGTTTCAATGTTTATATTGATAATTATTCAGCTAAAACCAACCTAACGCAGATTCCTCAAAAAGAACATATATTTATTTTTCCTCCAGGAGGAGCTGGCGCAGAGAGTTATGCTAATAATATATTGCCTGCTTTGGAGGATTATAAACTAGTCGCATTTGAAAATTATTTTGAACATATAAAAAATAGCATTCATTTAGAAAATAGAGCGCATAATATTACCTATGAATTTTTGGCAAAATTTTACATCCAATACATTAAAAAATTACAACCAGAAGGCCCCTATAATTTATTCGGCTGGAGTTTTGGAGGAATACTTGCCTTTGAAATAGCCCGACAATTAAGTATGCAAAATGATAAAATCAATTTTTTAGGTATAGTAGACTCTTTTTTCAACTATAAATATACAATAGATAAACTCTCTTTAATGATCAGACAAGAAGATATTAATTATAGATATCACCCTAACTTATCCAATTGTGTTTTCAATGAGCGTAATTTATTTTTGTTTAAAGCAACTCAATGTGTAGATAATCTAAACTTGCACCTACTGAATCAAGAAGATCCCTTATCTCCCCTCTTCAATCATTACAAAGAAACATCTGACAATTATCTATCAAAGATATTAGGAGAACAAACCTTCACAATAATTGAATTTGAAGGAACGCATCATTCTTGGATTAATAATCAGAATGTTATAACGTTAATCACATCTAAAATTAAAGAGGCAATAGCTTAACTATGGCAACTGAGCAAGCTTTTAGATGGAATTATGATGAAAAATAATCAATATCAATCAGTAACACAATTTATCTTTAATATCTTAAAACCGCATAAATGCTATCTTGCTATTTTTGCTTTCGTAGCTTTATGTTGGGCAATTACTAATACCATGCAACCTTATGTTCTTAAAATTATTATCGATAAAGTAGCTATTTTCCAAAGAAACAAAATTT
The DNA here is from genome assembly GCA_945952115.1 of uncultured Legionella sp. Lineage (GTDB taxonomy): Bacteria > Pseudomonadota > Gammaproteobacteria > Legionellales > Legionellaceae > Legionella. Next base: position 2,706 of record CAMFHA010000021.1, read on the forward strand.
TTGCTTTTACTGCTATTCAACCCTATATTTTTCTATATATCATTCTATGGGTGATTTTATGTCTAAATATGCGCCTACTGGACTGGGCAAAACTTAAATTATTTCCAAGTATTAGACAGGACACTATGTCTAAGATGTTTGCTTATTTAAATCAGCATTCTCATCACTACTTTCAAAACAATTTCGCAGGAAGTTTAATTAATAAGATTGTAGATATGCAGGGAGGGATTATTGACATTCTTACAATTTTTGATGATGTCTATGCTCAGCTCTTGGGACTGAGTATTGCAATTGTTACTTTATTATTAATTCACCCCATCTTTGCATTTATTTTAATAGCCTGGGTCACTGTATTTATGACCATTACATTTTTATTTTTGCAATCAATTCAAAACCTTTCTCTTGTGTTTTCTGAAGCGCGCAGCTCTTTAGTAGGGAAGATGGTTGATAGCATTAGCAATATTGCTAATATTCGCTTATTTGCTAAACATCGCTATGAGAATAGCCATGTAGGTGACTCGATTGCCTATACGGTACAACAAGACAGAAATATGTTAGCAAAAATTATTCATATGCGGATCTGGTGGGATGTAAGTATTGTCGCATTATTAGGTATAAATCTTTGGATGCTAGGAAGAATGTACAGCCAAAACTTAGTTAGTGTTGGAGACTTTAGTTTTATTATTACTCTTTCAATTAGTATCTTGTGGAATCTATGGTTTATTTCCAGTCAATTCGTTTCTTTCTCTGAGCAGATGGGTAAATGCCGACAAGCTCTTTCTATTATTAATACTCTTCACGATATTGTTGACATTAAAGATGCTAAACCTTTAGTAGTATCTAGTGGTGAAATTCAGTTTAAAGATGTTAACTTTCACTATAGTAATGGAGCAAAGTTATTTCAAAATAAAAATATTACTATTCATGCAGGCGAAAAAGTAGGTCTTGTTGGTTTTTCAGGTAGCGGCAAAAGCACCTTTGTAAATCTAATATTAAGACTATTCGAGGTAGAATCCGGCTCAATAACAATTGACCATCAGAATATTAATGAAGTAATGCAAGAATCATTGCGCGAAAATATTGCTTTAATTCCTCAAGATATCTCCTTATTTCATCGCACTCTAATGGAAAATATCCGCTATGGCTGCTCCAATGCAAGTGATGAAGCGGTTATTAAAGCATCTAGAAAAGCTTATTGCCACGAATTTATTAGTCAACTCAATGAAGGCTATCAATCAATGGTAGGCGAGCGCGGTATAAAATTATCTGGTGGCCAACGTCAGCAAATTGCTATTGCCAGAGCTATATTAAAAAATGCTCCTCTACTTATTTTGGATGAAGCAACCTCAGCACTAGATTCAGTGACTGAAAAATATATCCAGGAAGCTCTCCATTATTTAATGCAAGAGAAAACAACTATTGTAATTGCTCATCGCCTGTCAACGCTCTCTAAGATGGATAGAATCCTAGTATTTGATAATGGCCAAATTATTGAAACTGGAACGCATAAAGAACTAATCGAACTCAATAGACATTATGGCAAAATGTGGCGCATGCAAGCGGACGGGTTTCTTCCGGAATATTTAAATGATAGCGAGTAAATATACCCATTCTACCTGAAGATCTTGGTTTTTTCGCGACTTGATTTTTGCGCCTGCGGAATTTAAAAAAACGAGTAATAGCCTGTCCTATTGCGAACATTTTTAAATTTCGCAGGCGCGAAAAGTGATAGCGAAAAATCAAGATCTTCAGGTAGAATGGGTATATATATCACCTAAAGATTAACAGAGCATTGTGGTGGGTGTATGATATGATATTTTCAGAAAGTTTTATAGGAATATAAGTGGATTATATTAGAGCCAGTCAGGGACTTGGAAAAATTGGTTTTCATTGTGCTTCACGAGATACTGACATCTTTAATTATGTGAAAACTCATTGGGAAGAAGCACTCGCTATTATTCAGACCTGTGGCGGCCTCTTATTACGTAATTTTAGTCTACGTTCTCTTTCTGAATTTAACCAATTAGCACATAGTATTTTTCCAAGCTTAATAGAATATGTTAATCGTTCAACACCCAGAACAAAATTAGGAGGAAAGATATATACCACAACTGAATATCCTCCTCATAAACCCATTGCTTTTCATAATGAAAATGCTTACACGACAGAGTGGCCAGATTTTTTATCATTTTTCTGTATCGTAGTTCCTCAATCGGGTGGCGAGACGCCATTAGCGGATAGCAGATATGTTCTTTCCAAAATTGATAAAAAACTTGTTGATAAATTTAATGAAAAAAAAATTTTATACAAAAGAAATTATATTCAAGGCATTGACCTGAGTTGGCAAGAAGTTTTTCAAACATATGATAGAAATATGGTCACGCAGTATTGCCAAAAACATGACATGCAATTTTATTGGCATGAGCATAATGAGAATAATTTAGAGTTGACCACAACGCAAATCTGCCAGGCCACTCTTCAACATCCCAAAACCTCAGAAATGCTTTGGTTTAATCAAGCCCATTTATTCCATAACTCCACTCTCGAAAAAAATGATAAATACGTATTAACTACTTTGTTTGAAAAAGAATTTTTACCAAGAAATGCATATTATGGTGATGGAACAGAGATTTTGGAAAACGAAATTCAGCATATTCGGCAAGCTTACGAATCAGAAAGAATTATGTTTCAATGGCAAAAAGGAGATGTGTTAATATTAGATAATAGATTGATGGCACACGCACGGGAGCCATTTATAGGTGACCGAAAAGTTGTCGTTGCAATGGGAAAAATGGATTAAAGTCGTTATATTAAGTGAGAGTTCATTATGTTTTACGATCCTTCAGAATTTGATTTTGTAAAAAATTTTCAAGATAATATTGATATTATACGTACAGAGCTTTTGAATCTTGATTCAAGAATTCTAGATATACACCGGGCAGGGGCTCACGAAGATTATTTGGCTATGATTCTAAATGATAATGGTTGGATGCCTTGTTGGAATGTTGGACAAATAGAACCTAATCATAACTGGTTGACATACGCTCTTTCCTATAAAGGTATCTTTCCAAAAGAAGCTTCGGAAAAATTTCCAGTTACAATGAAGATATTGTCTCAACTGAAAGGATGCTATGTTTGCGCCGTGTCTAACATGATGCCATTTTCCTTTATCGCACCTCATGTGCATAATGAACTAGGCGGATCTCTGTTAACTTTCCATTTGGGAATAGAGGTCACACCAAAGACAAGTTTCCTTTGTGTAAATGGTGAATTTAATGAAGAAAAAAATAACAAGGCAATTATTTTCGATGGATCTGCCGAACATTTTGCTATTAATATGAGTTCTTCTCAACGAGTTATTTTATATATGGAATTTGATAGATTTCAAATGTGATATCAAATCCTTATTAAGATAAAAATTTAACCATTACTTTCTCATATTGATTTGCTTCTACTTTAGTAGCCTATACACAGAGATATCCACAGAAATTGTGGATAAAATAAGAAGGCTTTTTTATAGAACCAGAGGTTCTAAGCCTTATAGAGAAAGGCTTCAATCACTGTTTTATCTATCTATTTGAATTTAATACTTAAAAAATAAAAGAGGTTATCCACAGAAACAGCTTGAAAAATAAGAAAATTTGCGCCTCCATTATAGCAGAGCTTTTTTATTTTTACAGAAAAAATTTAATTTTTTAATAAAAATTACTTTTCAAAATAAAAGCATTAGCCAGAAATACCATTCATCGTGAATAAATATTAGACTTCTTTCGAAACTCGCTGCAGAGAGCAAAGTGAGAGGAGAACCGGAGTGTACACGCAAGTACATGAGGATTCGAGCACCGAATCGACGAAGCAATTTGCCTCTGCAGTAGAGTTTCGAAAGAAGTCTATTCGAGTTTAAGCCGCAAATCTTAACTATACCCAAAATGTTTCAAGATGCACTTTTAGGTATAGATATCTTTAAACCGATTTTTTTAATAGATAATTCAGAATTTCAAATAACCGCTCTTGATTGCCTGCCATCTGCAGATCCGTTTTATATTTGTTATTCACTACAAACGCAGGTACAGCATTAATTTGATAATGAGCCATTAATTCCATACCATTTTTAACATGCATATCAATAGTCGGCGAATTTTCAAAAGCGCTTTTTGCAATTTCACGATCAACTCCTTGACTCACAAAGAAATTAATCATAGCTGGTTTAGAATTTAATGGCTTATGTTCAATTTGAATCGATTTAAATAAAATTGGACTTAATTTGTCAGTAAGCGCTAAGGCTTTAGCTGTATAATAAGCTTTTGCATACAAATCCCAATCAGGCTTAAAAACTACTGGAACTTTATTAATAATAACATTTTTATTCAGATTTAAAGCCCATTGATTAAAAGCAGGTTCAATACGATAGCACCAAGGGCAGCCATAGCTAAAAAACTCAGTCACCATAGGCTCTTTATTATCTCCTATTGGGGCTTGTGCTACTATTTGATAATCTTTTCCCTCAATAAAATCTGCCGCAAAAAGCAGACTAGGAATTAATAATACTAAACTTAGAAATTTTTTTAACATAAACCGTCCTTAATGTAACTCTTGAATATAATAAGCAACTGCTGCAATATCTTCTTGACTCATTTTACTCGTAATGTCTTGCATAATATCATTAAGATCATTCGTTCGTTTTTTTTCTTTAAATGCTTTTAATTGAATAATGGTGTAATTAGCCTTTTGCCCAGCAAGTTTTGGAAATCCTGCTTGGTTATTTCCTGTTCCTTTGGGGCCATGGCAAATGGTGCAAGCAATAATCTGACTGCTCCTATCTCCCATCTGATAAAGCTGTTGTCCACGCGCCAAAAAGTGCTTTGCAGTTACACTTTGAACTACAGCTAGTTTAGCATAATAGTCAGCTAAGTCATCAATATCCTGCTTAGATAAAACATCCATAACACCATCCATAACACCAGGATTACGCTGTGTACCTATTTTCATATCATTTAATTGTTTAATAAAATACTGTTTATTTTGTCCGGCGATATTGGGCCAATCTGAATTGGAACTAATGCCATTGGAGCCATGGCAAGCAATACAAAGCCTGCTTTTATCAGTAGCAAACACAACAGAAGAAAAAAAAATAAAAATAAGAAATAGTTTGTTCATCATCAATGCTATTTTTGAGCTATTATTTTCCGGAGATCAAGATCATAGGTATATAAACATTTAAATTAATGATACACTGCCAACGTCAGGTTCCCTAATAAATATTCTATGCAAAATAATCCTTATTCTAAAGCAGTATTTTTAAAAAGCGCTGCTCGTGTCGTGCATTTACCAGAGGATACAGGCTATGAGGTAGCGTTTGCGGGGCGCTCTAATGCAGGAAAATCTAGCGCTTTAAATTGTTTGACCGGGATTAAAAATTTAGCCCGCACAAGCAAAACACCAGGACGAACACAGCTAATTAACTTATTCTCAATTGATGAAGAGCGTCGCTTGGTTGATTTACCAGGCTATGGTTATGCAAAAGTAGCCATGAGTGTAAAAGAAGAATGGCAAAAACATCTGGCTCATTATCTTGAAATCCGTCAATGTTTAAAGGGTTTAATCCTGTTAATGGATATACGACATCCACTTAAAGAACTCGATTTAATGATGATAGATTGGGCATTAAATCGAGAATTGCCTGTACATATTTTATTAACTAAAGCTGACAAATTAAGCAAAAGCGATACTAAAAATACAGTGATTAAAGTCAGAAAGTATTATGAATTAGCAAGTCATTTGGTCAGCGTGCAATCTTTTTCTTCTTTGAAAAAAGAGGGCCTAGTAGAATTGATTAATCAGCTCAATGAGTGGTTTAAATGATGCTTATATCTTCGGTGCTAAAGATCTTATAGCAATATTTACCTGTTCGAGCGCTGAAGTCCAAATCCTATCTAAGCTTTGTTTTGTTTTTTCTCCTGGAGAAGAAAAGTAATTTAGTTGATATTTTTTATCAGTACTAAATAATTTTATCAACTCATTCATAGCAAAAATAAGACCATTCAATAATGGTTGCACACAACGCTCAAAAAAAGATAGCTTCTGGTGTTCTTCCAATCTAAATTTCGCTTGTCCTATGCTCCATTTTGCTTTTTTTCTAAACGATATTAAGTGTGCTACGGCTTGACTCTTGTTTCCTTGCACAATATCTTGTTCATAATGATCAAATAATTCTCTAGCTAGGCGCGTATAAATTCCTTTTTCAGGCTCTGCTAGTTGATGCTCATCTACTAGGTTTTCAATCTGCTCAATACATTCTTTAACCGCCACTAGGGATTCTGCTAATCGCCTCTCAAGAGGATGTTGAATATTTTCTAAGGTTTGGGACAAATAAGGATTGCGTTCTTTAATGGCCATTATTTAATCACGGTAATAGTTATGTGCAAATAATTATACAGGAATCAATCCATTATTTCACCAAAATGCTTAAAAATAAGCGCTATTGATTTGCTCTCAATAACTCTTGAACTGTATTTGGATTTGCTAATGTAGAAAGATCTCCGAGATCTTCAATGGTATTAATTTCTTTAGATGCAATTTTGCGTAAAATACGGCGCATAATTTTTCCTGAACGTGTCTTGGGCAAATCATTAACAAATTGAATCACATCTGGTTTAGCAATAGGACCAATTTCATCTTTTACTCTCTGAATTAAAGCGGTTAATAAGGCTTCATTTGCTTCATAGTCTTGTTTTAACACTACAAAAGCATAAATTCCTTGACCTTTTATATCATGTGGGACGCCTACAACTCCTGACTCAGCTACTGCTGGATGAGTAATTAATGCACTTTCTATTTCAGCAGTACCAAGTCGGTGACCAGAAACATTAATGACGTCATCAACACGGCCAGTGATCCAATAATCATCTTCTGTATCACGTTTAGCTCCATCGCCGGTCATATAATACCCTTTTGAAAGATAAGTCATTTTATACCGTTCGTGATCGCCGGCAATCGTTCTTGCCATAGAAGGCCAAGGATATTTTATAGCTAAAAAGCCTTCGCTAGGACCTGATAACTCTTGATGTTGTTCATCAAGCAGGACAGGTACAATACCTGGAATAGGTTTTCTTGCGGCCCCAGGTTTTAAAGTAAAGTCATTTGCTTGAGGACTTAACATAATGGCCCCTGTTTCTGTTTGCCACCACGTATCCACTATAGGGCAATTGCCTTTACCTATTTTTTGATAATACCATTGCCAAGCCTCAGGATTTATAGGTTCACCTACACTTCCTAATAAACGTAATGAGCTTCTTTTGCTGGATTCTAACCACTGATCTCCTGCTTTCATTAAAGCACGAATTGCTGTGGGTGCCGTATAAAATACAGACACTTGATGTTTATCAATAATACGCCAATTTCTATCCGGATTAGGCCAGGTAGGTACGCCTTCATAAATTAACGTGGTAATTCCATTAGCTAAAGGCCCATAAACAACATAACTATGCCCTGTAATCCAACCCACATCCGCTGTACACCAAAATAGTTCATTGGCTTGGCAATTAAAAATATGGTGGTGAGTATACGCTGTTTGCACTAAGTAACCGCCTGTTGTATGAACTACTCCTTTAGGCTGACCAGTACTTCCAGAGGTATATAATATGAACAAAGGATCTTCTGCTTCCATTGGTTCAGGATCACACTGTTTAGATACTTGTTCTTTTAATTCATGCCACCAATATTCATGTTCATGCAAAAACAAAGAGCTATCACCATGTTTCACTAGAAGTGTTTTTAAAGTTAAGCCCTGAGTGGCTTCATTCACTTGTTCTTTCATTAATATTGCTTTACCACCACGCGTGAAACTATCTGCTGTAATTAAGCAACTGCTTTTTGAAGCGATGAGACGTTGACGAAGCGCATGAGCAGAAAAACCAGCAAAAATTACTGTATGGATTGCACCGATACGTGCACAAGCGAGCATCGCAATAGCTGCTTCTGGAATCATAGGCAAGTAAATGCTTACTACATCGCCTTTTTTTATTCCTAATTTTTTCAGCACATTACTCATTCTACTCACTTCTTCATGAAGCTGTGCAAAACTTAATATTTTTTCTTGTTGCTCTCCATCGCCCTCCCAAATGATAGCGGGATGATTGGCTTTATTAATTAAATGTCGATCGATGCAATTTGCAGCAACATTTAATCTCGCACCCGAAAACCATTTAATGTTTCCTTGATGCAAATCTCCCGTCAAAATTGAATCCCAAGGAGTTAACCAATCTATAGTATCTTTGGCCACCTGAGACCAAAATTCGGTTAAATGATTTAATTCCATAATCATCCTATTGATTTTCTAATGTTTGAGCAATGAGCTTAATAATAACGGAAAAATCAGCTCCGCCAAGGCCTTGCTCTACAAGATGTTCATATAATTCTGTAGCCTTAGCTCCTAATGGAGTGGTGATCTTTGCTTGGTGAGCTGCTTTTTGGCTGAGCAATAAATCTTTTAACATCATTGCTGCAGCAAAACCGGGTTTATAATCATTATTTGCAGGAACATTATCTAAGATGCCTGGCAGAGGAACATATTTACTTAAAACCCAGCATTGCCCGGAGGCATTATTAGCCACTTCAAATAATTTTTCAGGAGCAAGACCTAATTGTTCTGCAAGAATAAATGCTTCAGAAACAGCAATCATTGAGATACCTAAAATCATGTTATTACATATTTTAGCTATTTGACCGCTTCCAGCCTGGCCTGTGTATATTATTTTTTTCCCCATTGACGATAAAATAGGTTCTGCTGTTTGGTATGCCTTAAATTCGCCGCCAACCATAAAGGTTAATGTTCCGGCTGCGGCTGCAGAAACTCCTCCCGATACGGGTGCATCAACGACTAATAGCCCATGTTGACTCGCTGCTTCATGAACTTGACGAGAGGAAATGACATCAATGGTTGATGAATCAATAAACAGTGTCCCAGTCTTACTATGAGAGAAAAGACCATTAGCAGAAGTGCATACCTCTAAAACCTGCTCTCCTTTTTGTAGCATCGTGATGATTATTTCTTTATCGTGGGCAAAGTCTTTTAAATGTTTTGCTGTTCTGCCACCTAAGCCAGCAAACTGTTCCAATGCAGTTGATTGCACGTCATAACCTGTAACTTCATACCCAGCTTTAAGTAAATTACAGGCCATAGGTAAACCCATATGACCTAATCCCACAAATCCAATGCGAGCCATATAAACTCCTAATGAGTAGGCATAGTGAAGGTATTTTCTTTTAAATTACTTACAGGCCATTTACTAGTCACTGTCTTTCGACGTGTATAAAAATTGATACTCTCTTGTCCATGCATATTCGTATCGCCAAAAACCGATCGTTTCCATCCACCAAAAGGATGATTAGCAATAGGTACTGGAATTGGAATGTTAATACCCACCATGCCGACTTGAACACGCTGGCTGTATTCGCGGGCAGAAAAACCATCTCGAGTAAAAATTGCTGTTCCATTGCCATATTGATGTTTATTGACTAGCTCTAACGCTTCTTCAAAAGAATTAACACGAACAATAACTAACACCGGGCCAAACAATTCGTTTTGATAAATAGACATATTTTCTTTTACATGATCGAACAAACACGGTCCCATGTAAAAGCCTTGAGGATATTGCGGATGTTTGAAGCCTCGACCATCAATAATTAAATCAGCCCCCTCTTGAAGACCTTTTTCTACAGCGACTAAAACCCGCTCTCGATGAGTACTACTGATTAATGGCCCCATATCAGTATTAGGAACATCACCTGCATCAATGCGCATTGAGTGAATCAGTGGAGTCATTTTAACAATTAAAGCATCTGCCGTTTTATCGCCTACCGCGACCAGTACGGACAGCGCCATACACCGCTCACCGGCTGAACCAAAAGCAGCGCCAACAATAGCATTAGCTGCTTGATCTAAGTCAGCATCAGGCATCACAACGCAATGATTCTTTGCTCCACCAAAAGTATGAGCCCGTTTACCATAAGCAGTAGCAGTTGTATAAATAGTTTGAGCAACTGGAGTCGATGCCACAGCGGTAAACGCAACAATGTCAGGATGTACAAGTAATTGATCTACGGTATTTTTATTTCCTTGCAAACAGTTAACAACACCGGGGGGCAATCCTGCTTCCGTTAATAACTCTAAAAGTCGAATAGGCGCAGAAGGATCTTGTTCAGAAGGCTTTAAAATAAAAGTATTGCCACAAGCAATTGCCGGAATAATCATCCAAATAGGTACCATTACTGGAAAATTAAAAGGAGACACACCTGCGCAAACACCCAAAGGCTGCCTTAAAGTATGGCAATCAATATGACTAGCTACCTCGGCTGAAAAATCCCCTTGCAATTGATTGACAAGGCCGCAATGTAATTCAACTACTTCAATAGCTCGAGCTACAGAGCCTTTAGCATCCTCTATAGTCTTACCATGTTCACGGGTTACTATACGTGCTAAATCAGTGTGATATTTTTCTAATAATTCGCGAAAGCGAAACAGTATACGCGCCCTTTTAATGGCTGGTGTTTGTGACCAAGTAAATCCAGCCTCTTTAGCACTAGCAACTGCTTTATTGCAAGTTGATTCGGAAGCAAAAGGCACCTCGCCAATTACCGCCCCTGTCGCTGGATTATATAAGGTTTGACTCTCCGTATTAGTTTCACTAAACACTTGACCATTAATGTAGTGAGGTACTTTATATGCCATTATAAACTCCTTGTATTGCATTGCCCACTAAGCTTTAGATTTTAACCTAGAAAACGCAGTTGAATCGTAGCGAGAGTGGTTAATATGCTGATTTTTCAAGAGATTTTGATGATTTTTTGCTGAAGGCGTATCACCCATACGGTGAAGTAAAAAATCATCAAAATCTCTTGAAAAATCAGTGCAGTAGACACTCATAGTAGATTCAACTGCGTTTTCTAGGTTTAAGTTTAACATGAACGCAAATTAATAAAACAAGGATGTTTACACTATTAAATAAAATTTTAATTATTGTGTTTAAGGAATTGTATGATTGAATTATTTATACAATAATGTAGAAAAAAGCAGTAAGGGACTAAAGCGATGAGAAAAAATATTTTACGCGTTTTGAATGGCATCACATTAACACCCGCCTTATCAAGTAAACTAAACAAGCTATTACCCGAATATACTTTAAAAGAATTCACAGAAACGCCGAATTACATCGAGAGTATTACCGCTCGTATTGAAAGTTTGCACCAGGCATTCTTTTTTATTTTAGAAGCCTACCCATTAGATGCTCAATTTACTTACCTCACTAGGCAAACTTTAATCGACTTTGCTAATAATGCTAAAGCCAAATGTAATTTGGCCAATACCAACCCTGAAAAGCTGCATGAAGAATTAGTGCGATTTGTTGACGTTTTAGTAATTCTTATCCAAGTTGCTTGGCCTTGGTCTCAAGAGCCTAAAGTAAGAAGAAAGCAAGCGATTGATTGTCTAAATGAAGCCGAACAATATTTATTAATGAGTAAAGGACGCCCTAATACAGCTACACTAATTCCAATGGAATTTGATAATGGCCTAGAGTATCTTTTGCAAATTGATAAAGCTCTTCCTGCTTATTATAATGAATGGCTGGAAGAACTAAAATTCCTTAAATCTATTGATTTTCCTCAAACGCCTCTTTGGTTTCGTAATTTAAAACCAGAAGAACAAGTTTATTTAAATTGTTTAAAAGATAATTCCATCACAACTGAACAATTAATAGCGGGTTTACAGAATTTATTAGAAAAATTACCAGGAATCCAAAATCGTGTCACTAATTGGTCTTCTGATTTAAATACCATATATCAACAAGTACCCCCATTCCCTTCATGGTTTACAAGTTTAAATCATGCCGAACAAGAAATAATAAAAATTCTAGCAAAAAAAACTACTCATATTGAAGAAGCGGTGAAAGTATTTAAAACCTTACTGGAGAAAAAAAATACTAGTCCATCATTCAACGCTGAATTAAATACTATTATTTCATCGCCCTTATGGTATTTACTCTTACCAGGCTTACAACAATATTTTTTAAAACAAGTAATCAATAATGCAAAAAAAATAGAAGAGGTTGTTTTCTTCCTCCCTAGCCGTCTTCGCACATTGCCCGCACCTGCTAATTTTGGAGCCCATCAATTAATTCGCATCAATCCAACTGGAGAAGATCACGAACTAGAAGGTCAACGTTATCGCTCAAGTCATATTGTTAGTCGAGATTTAGTCAAGACAAAATTACCAGAAGTAGTTCGGCATCGACACAATAGTTCAAATCTTAACCAAGTATTGCGTTATGCGCTCAAAGATCAAAAAATATTAATACAAACCCTTATCAGCCCTTTAGGTATTAATGATGAGTTAATTCCTGCTATCTTGAGGCCTTTTATTCCAGAAATTCCCCCCGATCAAGATTTATATGATGAGTTACAAACAACGATACGAGAAAACCCTGACTCATCACGAATACATCAATTAAATCATCCTATTAATTTAGCTAAAATGATCTTGTATACTGATCCCAAAGATCCAAATAGTATTAAATTAATAGAAGACACTAAAAATAAAATTAATGAACTTGAAAACGAACAACCTCAATCACGCGAGTCTTATACTAAAAAAGAAGAGCTTAAAAAATTAACTTTAGAATATGAACAAGCACTTAACTCATCTCCTGGTAGCGCAACTTTCTTTGATTATAGCGGAAGAGAATTATTTTTAAGCTCTTTAGAACAGCTGATCATTCTTACTCAAAAAGGCTACTCTTATGGTTCTTGTGTCAGTGGAAAAGATAGAAAAGCAATTGAAATAATACATACTGATGCAATGTTAATTTATAAAGAGCGATATGAGAATAAATGGCCAAGCTTTTGTGAGTTGGATCCATCAAAAAGAAAGAATTTTGTTAATATTGTTGTTTCCCTTTATCTATCACGCCATCAACAAGAATTGGCAGGACAAAATGCACCTGGTTCTGAAGGAATAAAAACGCCCGACACATATTTTCCCAAAGACATTTGTGATGAAATTCAGCGACGTTTAGGTGATAAAATTCTACAATATGACGACAGACTAGCTTCTGATAATGAAGTAAAAACCATTCTAACTAAGCACTCGGGTATACTTTCTAAAGAAAATAAACTTAAAGCCGATTTAATTAGTTTACAGTTAGGAGAAGAGGATTGTACTGAACTATATAGCCATTTATTCAATTTAATTGATCGCATATATCAAGAATCAATAAAATCAAAAGGCAGTCAAAGTAATTTTTTTAAAAAATATGTTCCCTTAATAGATTCTCAATTACCTACTGGTATAAAACTAATAAAAAAATTAATGCATGACAATTTAGAAGCAGGAAATAATAATATTCAACGTTTGGCAAAAATAATTGAAATAGTTTTAAATCGTCCTTCAAATGATGATAGTCGCTCACCAGAAACTACCTTCATCTATGAACAGATATCAGGGCTATGCAAAAACTCATCAAAAACAAATTTAGATACCTATGTTAAACAAACAAAACAGCTATTAATAGAACATTTTGAGAATGCAAAAGATAAAATTAGTCCATTTTCAAGTGTCGAAGATATTAGTCTTTCAATATGAGAAGTACTAGGTTCCGCGAGCTATATACTCAATTTCTTTCAACATGCTATTTTTGAAGGGAATTGGATATTGTACTCAAAAGGTTCAAAGAATATGTTCTAAACCGTAAACCAAGTGAGTTAAATGCATTACTTTTTGGCACGCCAAAATTATGCCAGGCATAAAGCAAATTCGATCAATACTATTATGAGTAATTGATAAAGTCTCCCCATGACTGCCAAAAAGCACTTCTTGGCGAGCTAAAACCCCTGGCACGCGCAAGGAGTGAATATTAATTTCATCATAAGTGCCGCCACGCGCTCCAGGAATTAATTCTTTAAGCTCTAATTTATTTTTTCTTATTTTTCTTGAAGCCGCCATCATGGATGCTGTTTTTAATGCCGTTCCTGAAGGTGCATCTAATTTTTGTTGATGATGAGCTTCAATAATTTCTGCTTCACTAAAATATTCAGAAGCTTTGGCAGCAAAAATCATCATTAATACAGCACCAATAGAAAAGTTGGGGGCAATAATGCCGCCCAATTCTCTTTGCTTACACAGCTTATTTAATTCATCGACTTGATGCGCAATTAAACCACTAGTGCCAATAACAGGACGCGCTCCTTCTTGAATAATAGTTAAACTATTGTCATAAACACAATCAGCACGCGTTAAATCAACTACTATCTCTGCTTGAGTTGTTTGAATCATTTCAGCCAAGTTATCTTTTTTACTGAGCTGCCCTACCAAATCAAATTCAGGATGATTTTCTATAGTAGCACAAGCAAGACTTCCCATTTTGCCATGAGCTCCATTTACAATTACTCGAATGGGCATAGCTATTCCTCTATTTTTTATTTTTTTCATGTACTACTCGCCATGCCCAAACTGATGCAAAAGGCCAACCAATTATTGTTGCTTGCATTATTAAGGCAATAAGGGCGCCACCAGGATTATCTTTCAAAAGTAATATTAGCCACGGAAGAAATACCGCAAGAATGGACATAACTATTCGCATAATGCACCTGTCTTTGGGTAAAATTTATAATTTTCCTAAGTCGGTTACCAAAGATATTTTTTGAATATTGCTTATCTCATTATCCCGGACAAAGAAAAAGATTTCTCATAAAAATAGCATTAAAGTCATGGGTATGTAAATTTCAATTCACAAATACTATAGCATTGCCCATAAAATTTTAGACGAAGCATATTTAAATGAGGCGAAAGACTCTACACCAAGTGCATAACTGAAGCTGAGTAAAAATGTAACGAAATATAAAGCTTAGTGAGCAATACTGTAGTTTCATATATAGCTATTTATTTTGTAGAGGAGATTCTTATCAATTGATAAAAATCTTAAAATAAGCGATGCTCAATATATTTCTAGTGGAGAGCATATTATGGCATGGTTCTACTTATTATTAGCAGGGCTTTTCGAAACGGTTTGGGCAATTGAATTAAAATACACTCAAGGATTTACTAAACTATATCCAACGCTCGTCACTCTTTTCACAATGTTAATCAGTTTTTTGCTTCTTTCGCACTCTTTAAAAACATTACCTATAGGTACAGCCTATGCTGTTTGGACTGGTATAGGCGCAATAGGGACAGTTATTTATGGCTTACTTTTTCTAGGTGAGCCAGCTACTCTTATGCGTCTTGCATGCCTCGCATTGATTATTATAGCTATTATTGGTCTTAAATTAACTCATACCTAAAATTTTAATACAGACAACTTATAGTTTTGCCTATTTTTTGGTATTATTTGCACCAATTTGTTGAACCTCATATGCAGTAATGACTAATAAATTAATAACCACCTACCGCTCGGATATTGATGGATTAAGAGCTTTTGCCGTTCTATCCGTACTTGCTTTTCATGCATTCCCTAACTGGTTACCTGGTGGTTTTATTGGTGTAGATGTATTTTTTGTTATTTCTGGTTTTTTAATTTCAAGTATTCTATTTACCCATTTAGAAAATAATACGTTTAGCTTTATTGATTTTTATCAAAGACGGATTAAGCGCATATTTCCAGCTTTATTTTTTATTTTATTCTTTTGCATCGTTTTTGGTTGGTTTGCATTATTCCCAGAAGAATATAAACAACTGGGCAGACATGTTGCCAGTGGCGCTGGCTTTATTGCAAATTTTACTTTGTGGAGAGAAAGTGGATATTTTGATAGTGTTGCTGATACTAAACCCCTTTTACATCTTTGGAGTTTAGGTATAGAAGAACAATTTTACATTATTTGGCCTTTATTATTATGGATGGCTTGGAAAAAACAACTTAATGTTTTAAAAATTATTGTAATCCTTGCTGCAATTTCGTTTCTAATCAATATATTTTTTATTAATAAACATATGGAAGCTATTTTTTATATGCCTTATTCTCGTTTTTGGGAATTATTATGTGGCAGCTTCCTCGCTTGGTTATCAATTCATAAACTTCCAGCTCCAGGATATCAAAATCTGAATTATCAACAACCTCTAAGACAGCATTTATTTTCTTTCTTGGGTTTTATTTTGCTGCTTATTGCTCTAATAGTTTTTTCAAAGCAAACTACTTTTCCAGGCGCTTATGCTTTAGTACCTGTATTGGGGACAGCATTGATTATTTGGGCTGGTCCTTTTACTTGGTTTAATAAGAAGATACTTAGCCATCCCATACTGGTTTGGTTTGGTTTAATTAGCTTTCCCTTATATCTTTGGCATTGGCCCTTGCTTTCGTTTGCTTGCATTATAAATAACGATACCCCTTCTGTCTTAAGCAGAGTCATTATTCTAATATGCTCGATTATTTTAGCTTGGCTCACCTATCATCTGCTTGAAAAGCCTATTCGCTGGAATGATAAAGCCAATAAAACTAAATTAATAATACTTATTTCTTGCATGATTGGAATTGCTTGTTTTGGCTTTTATATAAAAAAACATGAAGGATTAAATACTCGTTTTAAAAATAGTCAACAATTATCTGCCTTACGGGATATAGCTCCTAACTCTAAAAAAGCAGACATTCCTTGCCAAAAGGTGCTGCCACAATTTAAGCAATTTAAATTTGAAGGGGCATGCATTATGAACAAAGATAAAATGCCCGATATTCTTTTTTTAGGTGATTCACATGCGTTACACTATGTACATGCCATTAAAGAATTATTCCAAAATCATTCCATCCTACTCATTTCAGAGCCTTCTTGTTTACCTTTTTCTAGCAATAAATTTTTAAAAGATGAGTGCAAAAAAAAATATACTGCCATACTTTCATTTTTAGAAAAAAATACCTCTATAAAAAAGATCTATGTCAGTGGTTATTGGGCTTATTTAATGACAGGCGGTTTCGCAAAAAATGGTATAAATTGGCGATTAGCTCAACCAGTTAACAATCAAGTTAACAGTTTTTTATCCAATGGCAAATATTTTTTTAACACTATACTTTCTAGTAAAAAAGAAATAGTTTTTTTAAAAGATATCCCTGATTTAGATTTTAATATTAATTATTGCTATATCAGTAGACCCTTAACTCTACCCTTCAGCCAAACAACCAGAAAAAAATGTTGGCTTGATTTTGCCGAATATGAAAAAAGAACGAAACAGTATGACCTAGTACTTGAGCAATTATTGGCTGATTTTCCACAAATTCAAGTTTATGATCCAAGGCCTTTATTTTGTAATACCAAACGTTGCATCGTTAAAGATGATAAGTTTCCTTATTATATTAATGGCGATCATCTCAATAATTATGGTGCAACGTGGGTTCTGAACGATCTCTTGAAAAAAATAGAATTAAAGCAACCTATTGCCTAAATTCAGAGCCTCAATAAATGAATTGCACATTCATGTTGTCGCTTTTCTTCAGTTATTTTTCTTGAAAAATAAGAAGAAGATTTCCCTTGATAAAGATCTAAACCAACTTCAGGTGAATTAGTTTGAGAAGGTTTAACATCAAAAATACTCATTAATTTTTTGGTAGAGTCTGAGGTTTCTCTATTTAATACCTCTAACTTGCGTAGCTCATAATAAGGATAAAAAAACTTATTTGCACACCATAATAAAGCAGGCTTCGTGACCCCATACCATAATGTAGCTAAAGTGCTGCCGACTACAGGAGATAAAGCAATAATACTTAGTGTTTTAAGTTGAAATACTAGTGGCATTAATAAGGGAATTGCAGCAAAACCACCTGTGGCATACAATAAACTGGAAATAGATAAAGTAATGAATGTCCATTTAAGTATTTGAGCAACCAAAGGATATTTAATAAAAAAGGGTTTACTCCAAAAAAATAGTCCTTTTTCCGTTTGAATGCTTAAAGAAACAGGCTCTTGTGAAGTATCATTTGCCAGTGCTTTATGATGAGAGTTTAAATATTTTGCTCCAGGTGTGGCAATAATTATCCTCCCATCAACTGAATGAGTATCTCTAGAAAAAGCTTTATTAACATAAGCCAGCTCTTGCTTATAACAACTCAGATAGGATGCTTTCATTGCTTCTGTATCGCTATAATCTCTATCAGTTTGAAGTTGAGTCCCATTCTGGATTAAAAATTCTTCAATGCGAAGTCGTGCTAATTTTGAAGAAGGATGAGCAAGTTGCTCAGCCTGTGCATGGCAACCATTAATCACTTCTTCATGAATAACTGTTTCTTGAGGATATGAAACCAATAAAGGGGCATGGCAAGCAATAGCAGGAAGCGGAATGTGTGGGTATAACACTAAAACCTTTTTCAAGGGTTTACAATCCATTAAATCCATTGTTTTATTAGCCAAACTAATCTTAAATGGATCAATAGTTGACGTAGTGATAAGATTTCCTGGGACCGGATCAAGAAGAGCTAAGTTAATATGAAGCTTCTCTTTATCAATAGGAGCAAGTTGTTTGGCAAGCAATAAGGCAGCAATTCCTCCACGACTATGGCCGTAAATATTTAACGTTATTTGGTGGCCAGCCTGAATTTCTTGTAAAACTCGTTCTATAACTTGGTTGCATTGTTGATCAAGACCTGTACCAAAAAGAGTTCCAGTAAGTCCATAGTCTACACCGCAACCATTAAATCCCATTTTAATTTGAGATTCATTTTCTTTGGTTCTTGCATATAAAGAGCTCGCTAAAAACCGGTCATCATTAATCGAAAACCCTGTGCCGCTAAAATATATTGAAATCGTTTTATGCATTAAAAGAATCTACTGTCCAAAAAAATTACAAATATAGCGATTTATATCTTCAATGTAAACGGTGAACATCAATAGATTAAAGAACACAAACCGCTTCTAGCTGTTCAGTTCCCATATTAATTAAATTAATTTGTGTGCCAGAATCAGCACTTACAGAAATATTGCTATTATTTCCTACTACTAGAGAAGTGCCTTGACCAGTAGCTAGATTTTTCCCATTAATAGAACCTTTATTTTTTAATACTACAATTTTAACCTTAGAATGTATTGGATGCGAAGCATGTACATTGCACGTCGCATTTAAAGTAAACGGGGCGTTATTAGCTAACATCTTGCTTTCATTAGGAGCCAACTTAATTGTTTTAGCCTCAAGAGAAGTACTTAAAATGATTAATCCAACTATAAGTAAATAATTAAACACTTTTTTCATTGTTTTTTCCTTATCAATTAAAATTGCATTTTTATACTAGTTCTTACATACTTTGGAATATAAAAGTCACTGCCTCCAAATTGGAAAATAATTATACAGGCAATTTATTAACGGTTTATTAAGAAATTCGCAAAACAAAGCTACAAAATATCATCAAAATGAAAATAATTTGTTGATTCTGTTCAAAATAGGCATTAAAATAAGCATTCCTAAAACTAAATGGAACTAAAAATGCCTTCAGTATTTGAATCTTTTGGCTGGAAATCGCAAAATGCTTACACCACCGTCTCACAATTAGGGATTAATAATCGAATTAACAAACTACAAATCGCTTCGCAAAATTATTTTACTATTGGGGAAAATGCACGCGCCGCTGATGGTGATATTCTTGCTATATCAATAAAGCTCGGACAAAATTTTGATTTACAAAATGAAGCTCATCGAGCTCACTTAAGAGCGTGTGTAGAATTATTTAAAGATAAGTCTAATGCTCTGAAATCTTTAGATCAGAAAATAACATTAAGTACAGTATTAGGTATTGTAGCGACTTCCTTATCATTTATTCCTTTTGTTGGTTATTTAAGTATTCTTGGCTGGGGCTCCGCTGTGTATTATATAACACAAAGAAATATGGCTGAAGCAGAATATAGAGAAGCCTTAAATCTTTTAGTTTCTTCTTGTAACTGGGCTTTAGGTGAAGGGGCTGAAGTTAGAAAGTCTCAAAAAGACGAATTAACTAATAATGAAGATATCCGTGAAATGATGACTTTTTTATATCCGGTTTTAACAGAAGCACAAGCTCGCCATCTTATTGCAGATGATATTGAAGACACGTTTATACAAGAGTTACGTAATTATGAAAGCAAATATCGCCTAACAGCTACCACCACTAGTTTTTTTGCTTCCAACAAAGAAACGAATGATGAGCGTATTGCACGAAGCAAAAGAGGTGCTCAATTTTATCGTTGTGTTTATGGTTATAATAAAGGCAATCCAAGTGATTATTTAGACGCCTTTCTTTCTGTATTTCCTGATATATATAATTCAATTCATCATGGATTTAAGCGCGTACAACATTGGTGGAGTAGTGGCTCGAATAAGAAAGAAACACCTGAAACTGTAGCTTCTCTACAAGTTTAAGTCATTTATTGTTTAATAAAAGACGTCTCAAAAACGTCTTTTATTAAATTTGAACCGACATTCCGCAGCACAGTATTTTTTAGATGAGGCGCATTTGAATGAGGCGAAAGAGTATACATCCGTACATGACAATACTATAGATTTTACAGGACGTGAAGCAATGAAAATAAACTTAATCTCTCTTGCGCTGTTTTTAATTCCTAGTCTTGTATCAGCAACCGAACTGAACTTAAACAAGCAGCGATTTTCTGTAAATACCTCTATTGGTTATCTTTCTGGAACAGCTCATGAATATGTCTATGATCCCGATACAGGGGCTCAACTTAGCCATTTGGTATGGAAAATGGAAACTGACCCTATTATTCGAGCTGAAGGAGTTTATCAATTAAACTCTTGGTTAGAAGCCAATTTAAATGGCTGGATTAATTTAAGTACTGGAAATGGAGTGATGGATGATTATGATTGGTTTCCACCAATCGTTCCTTTTGCTATGTGGTCGCATCACCCTGATACTCATTTAAATCAAGCGAATGAAGCAGATATTAATCTAAAAATAGAGTTCTTAAAAACACAAAACTATAAATTAAGTGGGATTTTAGGTTATCAACGCACCCTTTATAGTTTTGTAGCAAAAGGAGGATGTTATAATTATTACTATGGTGCTGTAGTAGGATGCTTTCCAGAAGATGCTGTAGAAATTGGGTACAAGCAAACTTATAATATGCCTTACCTCGGTATTGCAGGACATTATTTATTTAAGTTATGGGAGTTAAGTGGTCTTTTTAAATACAACAATCAAGTTGCCGCTCGGGATATAGATCAACATTATGGGCGAATGCTCACCTTTTATGAGGGCTCTAATAAATTTAAATATTATAATTTAAGCCTTAATCTTGGTTATTACATTAAACCTCAAATTAAACTGTTTACTGAGGGATCATTTAATCAAATCCCAAACAAAAAAACTGGAACCGTACTATGGGATCAAACGAGTAATGATAGAATCGATATACCTGGAGCTGCTGCCGGATTAAGCAATAAAAATTATATTCTCTCTTTTGGCATTCAGTTTACTAGCTGGGGATAGTTGACTTATTCTTCTTCAATTCCTTCTATTTCCACACGATTCCGCCCATTTATTTTGGCTTTATAAAGTGCTCTATCTGCAGCTGTAATCAAGGCTTGGGTTGTTTTAAAAACAGGATAATGGGCAATACCAATACTTAAGGTAATATTAAATTGATGGCCGCTAATGCAAAAAGAAGAATGCGCTATTTTTCTACATAACTCCAGACAAAGTTTTAATGCCATTTCAGGAGAAGTATTTGGAAAAATTATAGAAAATTCCTCTCCTCCATAACGGCCAACAAAATCTGTTTTTCTGACTCGAGATAAAAATAAATCAGCCAATTTTTTTAAGACTAAATCACCAATTGGATGCCCAAATTGGTCATTAATCTGTTTAAAATAATCTAAATCAATCATCGCCATTACAATGGATTGATTAAGCCGTTGAGCTCTTAAAATTTCAAAACTTAATTGTTTTAAAATATACGTATGATTTAAAAGTTTAGTTAAACTATCCAATGCAATATATGAGCTTAATAATGCTGCACGCTGAGCTCGCGATTTAACTGCTGAGATTAAATTTTGTGGTAAAACTGGCTTGGTTAAAAAATCATCTGCGCCACAACTATTTAAAATAGATAATTGTTTCATCCTATCATTTTCTGTTGAAATAAAAATAATAGGTAAACTCACATAACTCTCTTCTTGTCTAATAACTTTTGCAATATCAAAGCCAGTATACTCGGACAAATAAAGATCTAATAATAACAAATTAGGTTTAAAATCCTGTAGTTCATGCATCAGCGCATGAGGGCTTGTTATGCTACGAACATTCATCCCAGCTTCTTTTAAAACTAAGGAATAATAAGAAGCTAAAGCTTCTGAGTCATCTAAAATTAATATACGATAATCTTCTCTTATTGAAAGATCACACAGTTGAACCAACTGATTCGTCAAATGAATAATTTCTACTGGCTTTTGCACAAAAAAAGAAACATTCGCGCGCATTGCTTTTAAACGAATATCAAGACTGTCTTTCGTCGCCAGACATAAAAGAGCGATTTGCGAAGGACGCCTATCTAAAAAATCTACAACTTCTTGATCTTTAAGATAATATTCATCGATCATAATTACTGCTGGCCACTGTGACTCCATTGCTTTCTTTAACGCTTTGCTTTTTTGAAAAATAGTTAACTCATAACCTAAATTTTTTAAATGCTCATGTAATTCACGTTGAAATTTTTCTTTTCTAGTAAAAAGATAAAAAATTAATTTACTCATTATATTTATTTCTTTTATAAATTCGGCTGAGTTTTTTTCATTACTGGTTATCTTTATATTTTTAATACACTCTATAAGATGTGCTATCTCACTTTTTTGAATAGCATTTAATGAAGGATAATCTTTCAATTGCTGTAAATACACGTCCAAATCACGGCAAGCTTGACTTAATTGTAAATAACCATAAGTTCCAGCAGAGCCCGCCAGAGAGTGAATGATACGATGAAATTCATACAATGTTTCTTTAGAAAAGGATTGGCGTAGGATGCTCCAAAGCTGGATAATTTCCTTTATTTTTTCAGGTAAATTAGCACTATAAACTAATTTTAATGCTGCAAGCTTTGTTTCTACTTGCCTATTCATTATATTTTGACCAAAAACGACGTAAATTATCAGCCAAAGCCAAAGGTTCAAAAGGCTTCGAAATAATATCTTGTATGCCTAGCGCTTTATACTGAGCGATTTCTTTTTCTTGTATACGTGCTGTCATAAAAATTACAGGAATCGTATTAACTAAGGGTAATTTTCTTAACTCCTGTAAAGTAGCAGGGCCATCTAAGACTGGCATCATTACATCCAATAAAATTAAATCGGGTTTAAACGCCTCTACTTCTGCAATAGCTTCATAACCAGAAGCACAGGATTTCAATTCAAAGCCAGCAATATCTTCTAAGGCAATTTGAACAATCAGGCGAATATCGGCTTCATCCTCAACATACAAAATTTTTTTTAATTCTTTTTCCATAGGCAGTCTTCCTCAAACCACTTTTAAATCCAAATAAAAATTAGTATCTTTATTCTAGTTGATCAATATCTAAAAAATCATTAATTAATTGTACTAATCGCTCGCAATTAGAGTTCGCAATATGTAATAGACTGTTAATTTTTTCTTCAGTTTGTCCTTGCCCATTAAACAACAGACTAACTGCACCAAAAATAGAAGTTAAAGGAGTCCTGAATTCATGGTTAACTATAGAAACAAACTCGCTTTTTATCTTTTCAATTTGATTATCTGATAAGATCTTGTTAAGAGAAGTGCTGGAGAATAGCTCCGATAAATAAAGGCCAATAATCTCCTCTCGCGTCACCCTAGTAGTTTGTAAATACGCGTCACTAGCATCTAAAATCTTTAAATCAGGGCTGAGTACAAGATACAAATCAGGTGCTGCTCTCATAATGGCCTGATAATCAATAGGTTCTATCATAGCTCATCCTTAGCTATACTTTATAGGAAGTATATTACCTGCCTTAATTAGTAATTGAATTGCAAAATATGAACAGATTCTGCGAATGTTAAACAGCTCTTACTTTAAGATTAGTATGAGATTTGATTGACGTCAAAATAAGCAAAAAGAAGTCTATCAAATACTCTTTAATCCTTGTACTTCAATATCCATATGATAAACATAATGTTTAATAATTTGTTCGGCTTGTTGACTAGTTAAAGGTTTCGTAATAGCGCCCTCCATGCAATATTGCCCACAATCAAATTTAATTACTTCTGCTTGATACCCTGTTAGAGCAATGATTGGAACATGATGTGGCGTATCTTTTTCTTTACTCCGTAAATTTTTTGCAACAACATAACCCGAGGTATCCTCTAAACCAATGTCCATCAAAACTAAATCATATTTACCAGGATTAAATAATTGAAGTGCTCTAGCTCCGGTATCGGCAATATCTACCTGACAATTTAATGCTGTTAATAAAGCGCTTTCAACATTTTGAGCAATGAGGTTATCTTCAATCATTAAAACTTTAGGGAAGCGATAATTGCTGATTGAAATTTCGGTGTTAGAAGGATTTTTTGCTTGTTGCAATCTAACTTGTTCTTGTAGCTCTCTGAACTCAGTAATATTAGTTAGAACGACAATCAAGCCTATAATATGTCTCTGCTCATCATACATAGGTGCACGATTTATTTTAAAATAAAAAGTTTTATTATGTTCGGTTGTAACAATTTTTTCTTCCCTATTATATTGAGGGTTACCAGAAAAAATCACATTCATATCATCAAATTTTAGAGTTTCAAGATGTTTTTCAGGCCAATAAGCATGTTTTCTTAAAAGATCATAAGGCTTTCCTTTCAAATCCTGCAAATTTTTGAAATTAAGTAAGTGCAAAAAAGAAAGATTACAACCTATTAAATTACAATTTGAATCAGTCCAATAAACTGCATCGAGTATATTATTAATAATATCCATATAATGTTGATGGATTATATTTGATCTATCTGAGCCCTCTTTTTGGTTCATGATAATTTCCTAAGATCCTTTTTAAAAATTATAGTATATAGTTGAAATTTAACCTTTAAACCTAGAAAATGTAGATGCGATCTACGGCTTATTTTTTGATTAATATGTGAACATTTTCGTATTTATCAATCTATTTTTCATGTGTAGGCCCTAGATAAATAATCTGTGCAGTAGATTCATCTGAGTTTTTTAGGTTAATATGATACTTTTCATTTTTTCACCATATGATGCGAACATTAAGCTTTATTGACAAACTAATTAGTGAGATTGATACTGCACTTCGAACTATTAGTCCTCCTATTCATCGTCCTGCTTTGCGTCATTCGCCTGCAAACGATGTAGAAGAATTAAGCCTAAGCCCGGCGGAAAAAAAACACAGTTCGGGTTTAATGCGAGTTAACCACACTGGAGAGGTATGTGCCCAGGCACTATATCAAGGACAAGCTTTAACTGCGCAACTCGCTCATATAAAACAACAAATGACCGCAGCAGCTCTTGAAGAAACCGATCATCTAGCATGGTGTGAGCAACGTTTATATGAGTTAGGTAGTCGACCAAGTTACTTAAATAGCTTCTGGTATATTGGCTCAATTCTTCTAGGTGCTTTAGCCGGTTTAGCCGGAGATAAGGTAAGTCTAGGGTTTGTAGCAGAAACAGAGCATCAAGTAAGCGCACATTTACAAGAGCACCTTAAAAAATTACCCGCAGAAGATAAAAAATCAAAGCTTATATTAGAACAAATGCAACGAGATGAAGAAAGACATGCACATACCGCAATCACAGCCGGAGGCGTTGAACTTCCTGACTCAATAAAGGAGTTGATGAAGCTCATATCAAAGCTCATGACAAAAACTAGCTATTATTTTTGATTACGTAATTGTTCATTGATGTTCTAATTTGCTATGACTTCTACTGAAAAGAAAATAAACTATAAGACCAATAGCCATCCATATAATAAAGCGTAAAAGCGTTATCCAAGGTAAATTAATTACTAGATAAAAACAGCTAACGATGCCTAAAAGAGGCACATAAGGCATACCTGGTACTTTGAAAGGACGAGGCATTTCAGGATGAGTATAACGTAAACAAATTACACCGCTACAGACAATAATAAACGCGACTAAAGTACCTATATTAACTAATTCTGCCAAATCCTTAATGGGAAAAATACCCGCCAAGCAGGACATAATAATTCCAC
The DNA here is from genome assembly GCA_945952115.1 of uncultured Legionella sp. Classification (GTDB taxonomy): domain Bacteria; phylum Pseudomonadota; class Gammaproteobacteria; order Legionellales; family Legionellaceae; genus Legionella. The sequence continues at coordinate 28,864 of CAMFHA010000021.1, forward strand.
AAGGCAAAATAATTCGAGTAGGTGTTTGTGTTCTAGCATTAACTTTTGAGAAAATTGCAGGCAATAAGCCATCTCTAGATAAAGCCAACATAATACGAGTTAAACCATAAAATAAAACTAACATCACGGTGGTTAAGCCTGCAATAGCACCCACGCTAATTAAACCAGCTACTATTTTATGCCCTAACAAAAGCAAAGCGTAACTAATAGGGGAGGCTACATTAAGCTGAGTATAACTTACAATACTTGTAAGCAAACCTGAAACGATGATATATAAAAGAGTACAGATCATTAAAGAGCCGATAATGCTGCGAGGCAAATCTCTTTGAGGATTTACTGCCTCTTCCGCTGCGGTAGATACCGCATCAAAACCGATATAAGCAAAAAAAATTAAAGCAGCCCCATCAACTACACCCCGCCAGCCAAAAGGCATAAAAGGCGACCAGTTTTTTAAATTAATATCACTATACGCAACCACAATAAAAATAGTAATAACAATTAATTTAATCAACACAATAAAATTATTAAAACGAGTACTTGATTTTACGCCCCAGATAAGTAAGCCAGTTAAAAAAGCAATAATAAGTGAGGCAGAAAGATTAATATATCCCCCAGCCAAAGGCCCATCTAATAAATAAACGGGAAGACTAATTTTAAAAGCATTTAAAAAATTATTGGCATAACCGCTCCAACCAACAGACACAGCAGAAACCGAAATAGCATATTCTAATAGCAAATCCCAGCCTACAATCCATGCAATTAATTCCCCAAAACCAATATAAGCATAACTATAAGCACTACCACAACCACCTATCGCTGCAGCCAACTCAGCGTAAGATAATGCTGCAAAAGCACAAGCAAAACCAGCTAACACATAAGATAAAATAATAGAGGGTCCGGCATGTGTTGCAGCCACAATACCTGTAAGAATAAAAATCCCCGCACCGATGATTGCTCCAACACCTAAAAAAGTTAGATCAAAAATGCTCAAGCACTTTGCTAAATTCGTTTCAATATCTTCAGATTGACTTATATCTTTCTTGCGTAGCAGGTCCATGATACTATGTCCTTTTGCAGTCTATATTGGCTGGCAATTCCTAGTAAATTATTGCATCTTGAAACATTTTGAGTATATATCAATTCAACATTAAAATAATGTGGTAAGAATATGCAAGACAAAAAATCAAAATAATGAAAAAATTACTAATTAGCTTATTTTTCTTTTATTCTCTAAATGGATTTTCTGAAATAACTCAAGACTATTGTCCTCACACCATTTCTTTATTTAAATCCGCATGCCAAAGACTGCATCAGATTATTTATGAAGGAAACGGCGAGCTTTATCTTTCTGGCTATGCTTGGCATAACCGTTATGTTTATACACCAGAAAAAATACGAAGTTACAATGAAAAAGCATGGGGAGGCGGCTTAGGAAAAGGATTTTTTGATGAAAAAGGTAATTGGCATGGATTATTCACTTATGCTTTTTTAGATTCCCATAAAAATGTAGAACCTATAGCCGGATATGCTTATCTAAAAGTGGCAACGCTGCATAAGGAATTAAAGGCAGGAATAGGTTATACTGTTTTGATTACAGGCCGTCCAGATTTAAATAAGGGCATCCCTTTTCCTGGGGCTCTTCCTTGGGCCTCCGTGTTTTATAAAAAAGTCACTTTGATTGCCACTTATATTCCTGGATTTAACCATAATGGCAATGTTTTTTACGTATTAGGAAAATACACTTTTTAATCTTTGATGATTTTGTGCTATGTTTTTAGAATAAAATTAATTTAGAGATTTATTATGAACTCTTTTATTGATCAAGCTCAATGCTATGCTGCACATCATAAAAACCCAAAAACTCAACAAACGCATTGGATAGGAGTGCCCTTAATTACATTTTCTCTGATGATTTTGCTTGGTTTTGTTAAGATTGTAATTCCTGGTGTTTATCAGATATCTCTAGCGTGCTTAGCTACTTTAGCCTTATTAATTTATTATTTTCGCTTAAATTGGGTACTTGCGCTAGCCATTACCCCTATTCTCTTATTTCTACTATGGATATCTCATTTTTTAAGTCATAATGGCCCTAATGCATTAGGCTTTTGGATTTTTATTATCACCTTTATTAGTGGTTGGACTTTACAATTATATGGTCATTATATTGCAGAAGAAAAACCCGCGTTTATGGTTCAACTTTCTCAGCTATTCATCGCTCCTCTTTATTTAATGGCTGAATTGCTTTTTCGCGCAGGACTCATGCTGTCTTTAAAAGAGCAAATTCATGGCGAGCTGCCTTAGAGGTGGAATTATTTATTTGAAATCATGATTATTATTGGCCTTAATCTGGAACAGTATGCAAAAAGCAGATAAATCACAGCTACAATTTTTAATTGGAAGCACACCAGGTCATATTCGATCAATATGTCCGAGCCGTTGACCGTTAGGAAGCGAAATCTTTGCGACAAAAAAAGGGTTCCACTTCCTAACGATCGCTACCCGGATAGTTTGGTTTTGATTGAAATTAAGCATAAGATGCGGTTGCGCTGCAATCATTTGGAGCCATACTATTAACTGTATCACTTATCAAGCCTAATCTTTTACTACTATCCGTTTCAGAGCAGAAGAAGAATGCTCGGTTGTTAGTCACATTAATGAATCCTTTGATTAAAAGTCCAAAACCTAAAGTTCCAACAGCTAAGGCCAGATTTCTCAAAAATTCAGACCAACCACGATGCATCTCTAATTGTTCTCGTGCTTCTTTAATGAATGCATTACAATCGCTTTTGAACGTTTTATAAGCATCTACAGTAGGAGGCTGTGAAAAATAAATTGCAGCAGCGGTGTTTAATTGCGTATAAAGCTTATATGCTGCTTTGCGAGCATCTTCCGTTCCAGGTCTTTGCTCAAACTCGCTTATTTTATCTAATAAAAGATCCAGCTGCGCGTTAAAAACTTGTTGATTCTGTTCTTGCTTTTGTTGTTGTCGTTGCTTTTGCTCTCTATGATGGAGATCCTCTTCACGTTGTTTTTGGGATTTCGTTGCTTGAGCGAATAAGTTGTTAAATTGTTTTTTTACCGATACGTCACCAAACTCTTGAGAAACTTCCTGAATGTCTGAAAATTGCTTTGAACTATGCACTTTACTTAACACTGCACGATAGTTTTTTTGAAAATCCTCAGTCACATATTGAGGCCTTGTAGTGGCATTACTGTAGTTAAACATCGTCAACGATTTTGCAGTTCCTACAGCTAAGGTAGTAGGTAGTGGTGTTAAACAATCCAATAATGCATTAAAAATAAAATCTTCTCCTTTTTTATCAGCAATAGCTTGGATGTATTTTTTTAATTTAGGACATGTACTTAATGCGTTTTGTAGTCGTTCTTTATTCAAAACATTCATGCACATCGAGACAAAAATATTATCTACATCATTATTGAACATTTCATCAGCAATCTCTTCAATAAACTCATCTTCGGACAACCCCAACCCTCTATAAGCAGTCTGTTTATAGGCTTCAAGCAGATGATTATAATCATCACTTAAATCAGCATCGGACAAGATTCGCCGAAAAGCAACTCGAGCTTCTGGAGCAATGAAAATAGAATTACGAATATTTTCATTGGAATAAAACTCTGTTTGCTGTCCTGTCACCCAAGCTATAACTGATTTAAAATGGTTATCACCCCCACATTCCAACGAGTTACTGAGTGTCACTCCTGCTGCTTTTAGTAAAGGTTGAAATAAGCCTAAATAAGCCGTACTAAAACAGCTCCCAAACACCATTACAGAACAACGGATACTTTTATTCGTTAAGATATCGCTAATACTTTGTAATTGTTGCTTATTGAGATTACTGGAGCCAACAAATGGACTACCATGGCCACCTCCAAGATAAAACACATCAAACTCAGTATTAGCGGGTATTTCTGCTAATTTATTAGTGAGGTACCTAAAATGGTTTTCATTGACAACTCCTTGCTCATCGATTCCATTAAGATGATAAATAATATAATTCCCGGTCTTTTCTTTAACCGTTTGGTACACATAATCACGAACCTGTTGTTGCTTAAATAATGCAAGAGCCTTTTCTAACTGCGGCCAATGCAACGTCGCTTTAGAATGGATCAGATGAATTAACTCATTAAAGGTTTCTGGAGCTTGCTCACTAAACGTTAAACCATCTAAAGCAACTTCCAGTTCACTATAAGAAAACCCCTCTGCATTTCTGATAATCAATGCTTTTTTCGACAGTGACGTATCTTTGTTTTTAAATTGTTTAGGTAACTGCGAAATGCTCATCTTAAATCCATGGTCGCCTCGACTAACCATTTGAAATCCAAATTTCATGTAAAATCGAATAGCAGGCTTATTATTGATATCAACATCTAATTGTACTGAGAATGGACGAGTTCTTTTTTTAGAAAGCTCTTGCTCTTGTAACAAGATTGTTTTCATCAACTCAGTGCCAATACCACGCTTTTTCACTCGAGGATCTACGCCTAAGTTACTGATATAAATATGATCGCCTTCTTGTCTTACAAAAATATATCCCAATATTTTTTCTGGTTGTTGTTCATCATAAAATGCATAACACCATTCTTCGTTAAAAAAGTGGTTGAAATCATTGCTCGACCATCCACCATGAAGATCAATACTATTGAAAATAATTTGATCTAACTCAAGTATTTGGTCTTTATCAGCTACGGTTAAATGACGAATAGGCATAGCAGTAACTCATCAATAAAAAACATTATGGTAACAAAAAATTATTAAGAAATTGTTAGTTAACGCCGTGTTTAAGATTAAATGAACTGCTCGGAGGGTGATCTTGAACATTAGAGCTCTTTCGAAACTCGCAGTAAAGAGCAAAGTGCAAGGAGATGCGGAGCGGAAAACTAGAGTGTACACACAAGTACAGGAGGATTCGAGCCACTGCCATTAAATTAAGGAATTTCACATCGTAACCGTTCGGGCTGAGGAGGCCTTTAGGCCCTCTCG
>CAMFHA010000022.1 GCA_945952115.1 uncultured Legionella sp.
GATTAAACCTGTGCTTTTGAGTATTTGTCAACAAAAACTTAAGGCTAATTGGAAGACATGTTCGCGGGATCCAATGATTTTGAACGCTTCACAAACTTATTGCCAGAAATCAGGTTAGAATAGATCCCGCGAACAAGTCGCGGGACGTTGAGGGCTGAATTGTCAACAGACCCTAACGATTCAGTTGGCTCAAAATGGAATTGCTTCTTTGCGTATTGATTTTTCTGGTTGAGGAGATAGCTCATTTTCTATGACGTTTTCTAATTTAAATACCATGCTTAATGATGGAACACTAGCATTTGTCTTTTTAAAAGAAAATAATCGAGTTAACCCCAAAAAATCAATCGGATGAGGTCATAAAAGTTATTATTAATTGGCTGAAAAGTGAGTGGAAGCTTAAATAAAGCAAAATTTATAAAAAAAATCTTCATACAGGACAATTTATTAGTGACATCAGATTGTCCTGGTTTAGCAATCAGTAAATACACCTGGAGATGGGAAATCGAAACGCTGTTCTCATGCCTCAAAGGGCGCGGATTTAATTTTGAAGACACTCATATGATGGATCTAGATCGCGTGAACAAATTGATGGCTTTATTAGCAATTGCTTTCTGTTGGTGTCATAAAATGGGAGAATGGCGTCATGAAGTAAAACCGACCGTTATTAAAACACATAGTTGACTGTTAGGGCAAAATAATTGTATTATCTATCATAATTTGAGTTACCATTCACGGGGTATGTAAATATTCCTGCCGTCTTTCCCGCGAAGGCGCGAACTTCCAATTAGCCTTAAGTTTTAGTTGACATCATTAAAGACCTACGTGCAGTGGCTTATACGGCATCCAAGCGTTCGGAGCTTAATACTTCGAACCACTGGATACCGCGGACAAGCCGCGGTACGTGGGGAGATTGAGTGTCAAGTAAAACTTAAGGCTAATTGGAAGGGCGGGAATCCATGCAAAAATTAACCACTGTGCTAAATTTATAGATAGCTTCCCGCCTTCGCGGGAAAGACATAGCGTTAAACACTACTAAATTACATACTCCGTGATTACCAATTTGATAAAATTATGAACAATTATTTCTGTATAACTATTTGCAATATATCAACTGAGTATATCAACCGGTGAATTAATGAACAAACAAAGTGAACAAAAAAAATTATCTGACTATTCACTTAACTTGAAAAAAAGTAAACCTGTAATTCCTATTGGGCATCTTTTAGGTCAATTGAGTATTTTCTCTGTTAAAGTTACACCAGAAATTGTATTGACGTATATTGAAGATGGTCTTTTACCTATCGACAAGTCTCTTAAAAAATTATTAGACGAAGTAACCACGTTAAGTGATAAGGAAAAGCATGCTTTGTATAATGCCATACCAATGACAATGCCTCAAGATTCGTATGGTGAAAGTATTGTTAGATGTGAAGAATGGTATAACTTCTTATCTAATCCTTTGGCGCCCCAACCATTGAATCTTTTGGATAAAGTAAAGCAACGAGCAGAAGAAATTTATGCTGTTTTACCTGATTATGAGTTAATTTTTTCTAAAAAAAGTAATGATGGATCTGGGCCGAAGTAAAAAATTGTCGTATACAAAGAAAAAAATATCAAATTTTTTACAGAAAATTAATTTTCAACTCTTGTTTCATGAGTCATGCCTTGGTAGAATGTTCGCCTTTAAATGAACATTTAGTAGTCCCAGGAGTGTATAATGTCGCTAAATAGCGCAGATAAAGCAGCAATCGTTAATGAATATAAGCGGGCCGATAAAGATACTGGTTCTCCAGAAGTTCAAGTTTCTTTAATTACTGGCCGAATCAAGTATTTAACTGATCATTTTAAAACTAATCAGAAGGATTTTCATTCTCGACGAGGATTACAACGATTAGTTAACAAGCGTCGTAAATTATTAAAATATTTGAAAAGTAATGATAGTGCTCGTTATCAAACATTAATTCAAAATCTTGGATTAAGAGATTCTTATTAATAGTGAGTATGATGCTGTTAAGCTTCATTAACCCCTTATAAAACAAAGGCGCAGTATTATGCGCCTTTTTTCGTTATACAATTTACTAATGAGGAACATTACGTGAAAATTACAAAAGAAGTAGCCTTCGGTTCACATACGCTTGTTTTAGAAACTGGTGAAGTGGCTCGACAAGCAGATGGTGCTGTATTAGCAAACATGAATGGAACTCAAGTATTAGTTACTGTTGTAGCCAAGAAAGATGGTGCGGAAGGAAATGATTTTTTCCCCTTAACTGTTAACTATCAAGAAAAGTTTTATGCTGTAGGAAAGATACCCGGTGGTTTTAATAAGCGAGAAGGGCGGCCTAGCGAACATGAGACATTGGTTTCTCGATTAATTGATAGACCTATTCGTCCTTTATTTCCAGAAGGGTTTTATAATGAAGTCCAAATTATTGCAACAGTTCTTTCTTTAAATCCTGATGTTTCTGCTGACATTGTAGCGATGATTGGCGCCTCAGCTGCTTTAGCTATTTCTGGTGTTCCTTTTCGTGGTCCAATAGGGGCTGCTCGTGTTGGCTATAAAGACGGTATTTATTTATTAAATCCAAGCAAAAAAGAACAAGAGCAATCACAATTGGATTTAGTTGTGGCTGGCACTAAAGACGCTATTTTAATGGTTGAATCAGAAGCAAAAGAATTAAGTGAAGAGGTCATGCGTGGCGCTATTAATTATGGCCATGAAATGATGAAAAATGTTATCAAAGCTATTGTTGAATTAGCAGACGAAACAGGTAAAGGCCGTTGGGATTGGCAAGCGCCTGAAGTCGATGAGGCTCTGCGCACGCGTATACATGAGATTGTAAAACAAGAAGTTGAGAGCGCTTACTTAATTAAAGATAAACAGCAGCGTTACCAACGTTTAGGCGAGTTAAAAGAACAAACTATTGCTACATTGATTAGCGAGAATGATGAATTAAAATCTGAAACTATTGCACAGTTATTTACTGAATTAGAAAGTAGTATTGTACGCAATCGAATTTTAGATGGCGAACCTCGTATTGATGGTAGAGATCAAAAAACTGTCCGACCTATTGCTATTCGCACTAAATTTTTAGAAAGAACACATGGCTCTGCTTTATTTACTCGAGGTGAAACTCAGGCTATTGTTGTTGCGACTTTAGGAAATGAACGAGATGCTCAAATTCTTGATGGCATTAGTGGCGAAACTAAAGATAGATTTATGTTGCATTATAATTTCCCTCCTTATTCTGTAGGTGAAACAGGACAAGTAGGAAGCCCTAAACGTCGTGAAATTGGTCATGGCCGTTTAGCAAAAAGAGCCTTAATGGCAGTACTACCTTCTGCTAGTGAATTCCCTTATGTTTTACGTGTTGTATCTGAAATCACTGAATCTAATGGTTCTAGCTCTATGGCAACTGTTTGTGGCACTAGTTTAGCTCTGATGGATGCTGGTGCTCCTTTAAAAGCGCCTGTAGCTGGTGTGGCTATGGGACTCATTAAAGAAGGTGAGCGTTTTGCTGTGCTAACGGATATTTTAGGTGATGAAGATCATTTAGGTGATATGGATTTTAAAGTAGCAGGTACAGAACAAGGTATTACTGCTTTACAGATGGATATGAAAATTACCGGAATTACTAATGAGATTATGGAACAAGCTTTAGATCAGGCACTAGCGGGTCGTCTCCATATTTTAGGAATAATGAATAATGCCTTAGCAGAGCATAGAACCGAATTATCTCAGCATGCTCCTCGTATTACAACAATGAAAGTAGCAGAAGATAAAATTCGTACGATTATTGGCAAGGGTGGTGCAACCATTAAAGGTTTAATTGAGACAACAGGTGTTTCTATTGATATTGATGACACTGGAGTGGTTCAATTATTTTCTCCTGATGCAATAGCTTTAGAAGAAGCGCAAAAACAGATTAAGCTCTTAATTGCAGAAATTGAAGTAGGGCAAACATATCAAGGAAAAGTAAGCAAAATTGTTGATTTTGGAGCTTTTATTAATCTATTGCCAGGAAAAGATGGCTTATTACATATCTCTCAAATTTGTACTGACCGAAGTCAAAAAGTAGAAAATGTTTTACAAGAGGGGCAAGATATTGAAGTGTTTGTCGCTGGTATTGATAAGCAAGGACGTGTCAAATTAGAGTGGAAAGATAAACCTCAAACGGCTGCACCTGAAAAAACTGAAGAGCAAGATGTTATTTCTGCTGAGGGACCTATTGAAGCCGTTAGCGAGTTATCTTCTTCTTCTGAAGAGGAATAACGAGCAAGAGCTTAGGAACTATTTAATTAAGATGAGTCTTGGAGAGTGAGCTGTGAGAAAAAGATCTTTTCACGCAGATCACTAAGTTAATGGTAATCATTCACTTAATGGCGTCATATATAGATCCATTACTTGAATGGTTACAGTTTATCAGCTGCATCATCTATTTTCAGTCCTTGGTTAAGGATTGATTCTATCAAATTGCACATAACTTGACTAATCTGTTTTTAATTGTTAAAATCAGTTAAATTTATTTCCTGATTTTTATGAAGCATAATTTTTTTTTCTTTCCTGAAAAACCTGTCATTCAATTTGTTTGGATAGGTGCTCCAAATACCATCTACATTGATGAAGCAAACATAGATACTTTGGGTCCTTCGCAATTAGCTGATGCATTGATGCAGGATAATTTGGATCAGTTTGTTGTATTCTATTGCCTTGATGAATATGTAATTCATTTTGAGAGAATTTTTACTTCATACTCTAATTTAGTTGTAAGGAGCATTGATCTTTTATTTGACTTTTTGATTCTTAGAGGCAGTGATGATTTTCTCAAAGAGGCTAAGTATATTTTTGATAATGATAAATTAGGTGATGTTCGTCAACGAGTCGATGCAAAAAATTTAGCTAGCTTAATGCTCTTATATTTACAAGGCGGATACTATTTAGATACTACAATATTTCCAAGTGGTGAAACTTTAAACTTTCCAGCGCATGAATGTTTTATGGTTCCTTTACTGTCAGAAGATTACTCTAATAGATTGATTCGTTATTGTAACGAAAATGGAGATGAATATATCCTTCCTTTCTTTGAAGAAAATGATGGTTCTCCTGAGAGCCAATTTGTTCAATTGTTAGATGGATATCAACGTAAATCTAAAATAACTTCTCATCCAATGGTTGATGTTTTTGCCATGTATAGCCCTAAAAATGGACTTGGAGTTGCCCAGGCAATTAAAGCATATGTTCAATTTTATCCCATTTTGGAGAATATAAGAAAAATTGGAACAACGGATGAAATTGCTAATACAGCAGCTGCTTTAATTGATTCAGCAATTAATCATGGCTATTTTGGAAGTAATCCATCTAAAAAATGGTTAACACCGTATGCGGTTGATGAAGAAGGGCTAGTAAAAAGAATATTAAAAAAATGGGTTGTTATAAAATATTTGGTGGAAGCCATGTTACAGAAGAGTTGCCGAGTTCTTTTATTAGAATTAGTTTAGGTGAATTAGTTACGGAACAGGAGTGATTGGGTTATTTTGTTCTGTTTCTATGGGTGGCTTGTTAAAGCAGTTTTTTTGTAGTTCATTTTTAAAATCAGTAAATTTGTTATTCTTACTTTTTGAGGCCTCTAATGCACTGGTAATCTGTTGTGCATATCGTTCTAAGTTAGCAGTTTTATCTTCAATAGAAAGTTTATTATAGACAGTTAATATAGTTTTGATGTTTTTAATTGTATTTGCATAAGGGAAAAGAAAAGAAAGTGTTTTTTCTAAAAAAGTTAATTTGATTTTATTGAATAAAAGCTCATTACTTCGATTGATCAAGGCATAATTATTTTTGTTGGGTTTCTATTGTTTTAAAATAGTCACTTGCTTTTTTTGTAATGTCAATTTGCTCTTGAATTTTCTCTTTCATTAACGTTATTTTTTCCTCAATCGTTTCGGGAGCCTGTGTTTGTTCGCCAATTAATATTTTCGCTTGTTGATATAGTGCTTTAATATATTGATCCATAGAATCAGATAAAGTTGCGGTTTCTATATTAGTGATTTGATTGGTTTTATTGAGCTCAGTGATGCATTGTGTGATTGATTCTATTTTATTTAATTCTTTTTGATAACTGTTTAAACATAGTTCTATTGTATTTATTTGACCAGAAAGTTCATTGACTGAAAAAGTATCAGATCCTACTTTTTTCATAATATTTATTTTATCTTTCATCCATACTTCTAGAGTGTCTTGCTCTAAATTAGAATCTAGATTCTCTATTTGCTCTTTAAGCCTAGGGAGAATATCATTATATGTATTAAGTTTTACTTCAGTGTATTTTCGAGCGTTATCAAATTGTTCTTGTAACCCTGGGCTTTTGATGATTTCTTCAATCGAATTCCATTGGCTATTGATGAGATAGTTACTCAATGCAACAAAACCGGCTTGTATTCCTTGGATGCTGTTTAAATTGGCCTTTTTAAATGAATCTTGAGTAGAGTTTAATAAATTGGCATGTAATTCTGAATTCAAGCTTAAATCGAGATCCTGGCACAAACGATTCATATTAGCCTCTGTGCCATAGAGTAATTGAAAGCGTGTATGATCTAAAATACCCAATTTAGCTTGCTCTATAAATTTATGAAAAATATCCAGACGCTTTTTTTTATCAGTTAACGAGTTGGGATAATGTATATCCTGTTCAGAATATATTTTCTCTAAGGTATTTCTAACTGTAGATAAAGCACCGATAGGCGTATTAAAAGAATGTAAGAGCTCGCTTGTTTTTGCATGTTCTTCTTGTGGTTCCTGAGTACCATACCACTCTTTAATTGATTTTACTAAGCGGCTATCCTGTTCTAATACATATTTTACTTCTGAAACGTTGTTGTCTAATAAGATTTTTATGTATTCTGGCTTGTTTTTTAACAATGCTGATATAATGAAAATTTTTTGTTCTGTTTTTAGATCTTCTTTGTTGATTAGCGATAAAGAAAGTTCGGAGTTTTGTGCTAAAAACTGAGTAAATTTATCCGGTATTCGCTTTATAAGAGATAAAGAATCTATAAGAGAAGGATTGTCTTGAATAAGTTTAAGAGCTCTATTGTTATTTGCGTCTTGAGTAAAAAGTTCGGCTAATAGCTCATTATTTTCTTTATTATCTTCTTTAAGAATACTAATTGCTAGTTTAGGTTGTTTTAGCATTAGCGTTTTTTTCATTTCTTCAAAGTCTTTGATGGCTTCAGGTAAATAGGGGTTAATTAGATTTTTCTGTTCTTTGAGTTTTGTTTGTAATAAATTAACTAATGTGGCTGCAGCGATAATCGTTTTGGAGAATTCTTCCTCAGTTTGTTGATTGGGCTCTATACTGTTAATCCATGTTTTCATATCAGCTAATGTATCGTTTATTGCTTGAGTAATTAGTGTTCGACTAGTTGCTTGTAAAAAAATGGTGTATTTGTTTGTGGCCCATGTTGCCCAGCCTCTACTGAGTGATTTAGTTGTTTTTTCAATAAAATTAATTTCATTGGTGGACGTTATTGGCAATTCTTGACTAGTAGATTCCAGCTGCTTTTTACGGTGCTGCATTAAAGCTCCAAAAGCAAAAACAGCAGCCCATGTGCGTTGGCCGGGAGCGGCTTCTTCTAGGCCTTTATATAAGGCTCCTCCATCACTGCAATCCTTGATAAGCTCTTCGAAAGTATTTTCTTGCGCGGCTTTTGCTTTATCTTCTATGAATCCATTGAGGCAGTTAGTAATTCCATTTATATAGGCAGGTGTGTCTGTATCTTTATAAAACTCATTATTATGGCTCTGCCATATTTTGGCATAAGCATCCAAAAGTCGACGATCAAGCATGGTTTATTTATATTGATTAGTATATGTTAATTATAAACCAGTTTTTAATAAAGGCTTTTAGCTCTTTTTTTATCTATTTTAATGATCGTCCGAATGTTTTTATTTATTAATAAGGTTTAAAAACTCCAGTCGGCTACTGGGATTCGTTTTAATATCCCCTAGCATGACTGAGGTAGTCATAATAGAGTTTTGTTTTTCTACGCCGCGCATCATCATACACAAATGTTTTGCTTCAATAATAACCGCGACGCCACGAGCTCCAGTAATATTTTGAATGCAATCAGCTATTTCGCCTGTTAATCGTTCTTGGATTTGTAAACGTCGTGCAAAAAAATCAACAATTCGAGCAATTTTTGAAAGACCTATCACCTTTTTATTGGGTAAATAGCCTACATGGCACTTTCCAATAAAAGGTAAAAGATGGTGCTCACACATGGAATAAAGCTCGATATCTTTAACGATTACCATTTCGCTCATATCCGAATCAAATAGAGCTCCATTTATAATTTCATCAAGACTTTCATGATAGCCTTTGGTTAAATAGCGCATTGCATTGGCTGCACGACTAGGAGTGCCTTGTAGGCCTTCTCGAGTTACATCTTCACCTAGTTCTTTTAAAATAGCTGTAAATAATTGTTCCATTGTAAAACAAGTTCCTAACCTGGAGGCCAAGTCATTTGGCGTTCGCCCAAGAGATGTAAGTGAATATGGTAAACTTCTTGTCCACCATGAGAATTAACATTAAAAACTAAGCGATACCCTTTTTCGCTAAATCCTTCTTTTTTTGCCAATTGTTGTGCGCAGAGAATCATAGAGCCTACCAGCAGTGCATCTTCATTTTGAATTTCATTTATAGTAGAAATATGCCGTTTAGGGATTACTAATATATGCGTGGGTGCCTGTGGTCTTATATCGCGAAAAGCCATAAGATGTTCATCTTCAAAAACTACGGTAGCAGGAATTTCTCCTCGTGCAATTTTGCAAAATAAACAATCCATTAACTAGTACCTAAATTATAGTGTAAAACCTTATTATACAGAACTTACGAAAAACTCCCAATCTCTTCGTTAAATTAAAATATTCTTTTGTCTCGACCTTCTTTTTGCCTTTTAAAATAATTTTCCGCATAATAGACCTTTTTTATAAGGATAAAGGTGCATAATGAGCTTAATGCAAATTAAAAGTGGACGAGATATACCCAATGAGATTAATGTTATTATTGAAATTCCAATGCATGGTGAACCAGTTAAGTACGAAGTAGATAAAGAAACTGGCGCTTTATTTGTAGATCGTTTTATGGCAACAGCAATGTATTATCCAGCAAATTATGGTTATATTCCTAATACACTTTCTGAGGATGGTGATCCTGTTGATGTATTAGTAGTAACGCCTGTTCCTTTATTTAGCGGATCTGTTATACCTTGTCGAGTCGTAGGAATGTTGAAGATGACTGATGAATCAGGTGTTGATGCAAAGTTGCTTGCAGTACCTACCTCAAAAGTCAGCAAGATATATCACTCTGTACAATCTTATAAAGATTTACCCCAGTATTTATTATCTTCTTTAGAACATTTTTTTAGTCACTATAAAGATCTTGAAGAAGGTAAATGGGTTAAAATTGATGGTTGGGTAGGTGTAGACGAAGCAAAACAAGAAGTGTTGTCTTGTGTAGAGCGTTTTAATCATAAAGAGTAAAATAATTGGATGCAGCACCATTAGAACTTACCTCGTCGTTTTAAAGGTACTGCATCCAAAATAATTTAGGTGGACAAAACAGTTAAGGATACCCAGTGCCATTTCAAATAACCTATTTGCTGCTTATATTAGTTTTCTTAATTTTTTTATCTGCTTTTTTTTCTGGTTCTGAGATAGGCATGATGTCTATTAATCGCTATAAATTAAAGCATTTGGTTAAGCAAAATAATAAGCAAGCGATACGCGTTAATCAAATGTTAAGTCGTCCGGATAAATTGTTGAGCGTTGTGTTAATAGGTAATACTTTAGCTAACATTGTTGCGTCAACAATTGCTACTTTGATTGGGCAGCATTTTTATGGTGATTTAGGTGTTGCGATTGCTACGGTTTTATTAACAATTTTGGTTTTAGTTTTTGCTGAAATGACACCTAAAACACTGGCAGCAATTTATCCGCAGCAAGTCGCATTTATTTGCTCTTTACCTTTAAAAATAATGCAAGGATTTTTTGCTCCTTTAGTTCATATTATCAGTTTTACGTCCAATGCAATATTGCGTATTTTTGGAATCTCTATCGATCGAATTCAAAAAGAAGTACTCACGGGTGAAGAGCTTCGCTCTGTAGTACATGAAGCTGGCGGTTTGCTGCCTGTTGAGCATAAAAGTATGTTAATTAGTTTATTGGATTTAGAGCAAGCAACTGTAGAAGATATTATGATTCCAAAATCAGATATTGTGGGTATTGATTTGGAACAATCTTGGCAACAAATACTAGAGCAATTAGAAACAGCTCAACATACGCGCTTACCCATATATCGTGGTTCAATAGATAATATAGAAGGAATGATTCATGCACGTACTGTGTTAAATCTTGCTTTAGACGATAGTTTGGATATGGATAGCTTTTTAAAAACCGCTGAAAAGCCCTATTTTATTCCAGAGGCTACTCCTTTAAATATTCAGATTTTAAATTTTCGGAAAATGAAGCGGCGCAGTTGTTTTGTTGTTGATGAATATGGAGATATATTGGGTCTGGTGACTATGGAAGATATTCTAGAAGAAATTGTCGGTGAATTTACCACCGATATTGCAGATCTAAGCCGAGATATTACTTATGAGAAAGAGGGTACGGTAATTATTGATGCAGGATTAACTTTGCGTCATTTAAATAGAATGATGAGCTGGAATCTTCCTTTAATTGGACCTCGTACTCTAAGTGGTTTGATTATTGAATACTTGGGCTATATTCCTCCTGCTGATTCATGTTTAATGATTGATAAATATCGAATTGAAATTCTAAGAGTGAGCGATAATATAATTAAAAGTGTTCGCATGATTAAAGTTAAAAAAAGAAAATAATTTCTTGTGACGTATCAAGACTGCAGATCATGAGTATATAATTTGCAATTAAGTGAAAGTGAGAGTTTTTAAAGGTGATAAATTTAAAATCCGTAGTTATTATTATTCCTACTTATAATGAAGAGCAAATAATTAAAGAAACAATTCATGAGGTTTTTAAATCTTTAGCTACAAGTAATTATGCCGCGCATATTTTAGTTTTTGACAGTTGTTCAACCGATGATACACAAAATCTTGTGCTTAGTTTAAAAGAGCTTTATCCTAACTTGCATCTGCAAACAGAGCCTAAAAAAACTGGGTTAGGTTCAGCTTATTGGCAAGCTATGCATTATGCTTTAGATCATCTAGATGCGGATGCTATTATTGAATTTGATGCGGACTTATCTCATCAACCTTGTTATTTACCCGAAATAATTAATAAATTATCTAATTATGATGTGGTTGTGGGCAGTCGATACATCAAAGGAGGAAGTATTCCGAAAGACTGGGGATGGCATCGAAAATGCTTATCTGTTTTAGGAAATTTAGTTGCCCGTTGTTTTTTAACCTTAAAATATAAAGATTTTACTAGTGGTTTTAGAGCCACTCGCAGTTCAAAGTTGAAAGAGGCACTGCCTAAACAATTTATTTCAAACCATTATGCCTATAAATTAGAATTGTTGTGGCGTCTACACCAAGCAAAGGCGCGTATTACAGAATATCCGATTGAATTTATTGATAGAGAAAAAGGACAAAGTAAATTACCGGCAAACAGTATTATTGATTCATTGCGTGTTTTAGGTATTTTACGTTATCGAAAATTGAAGTCTTATTTTAGAGTCCGTTCTGAATAACAATGAATTCACAAATTCTTAATTCTTCAAGGGCGGTAAATTTTTCAACTCTTCTTCTATATTAGAGACTAAATGTTCTCTTTTTGTTTTATTTAGAAAAAAGGTTCCTGTTTGATATTTTTGTACCAACATAGGAATTAAGCCTACTCCTGTTAAAGCAAGCAAAATATGAGCAAAAATATCAAGGGCTTTTCTGTCTTCTCTCATAATACGCTTGCCTTGGTTTATTAAAGCATGAATTTTTATAGTGGCCTCTTCTTTTTTCTCTACTCCATTTAAGTAGCTATATACTTCATTACGTAAATGTATAGCCAGGTTGATTGCCTTGTTTCCTCTGTTTGATCCATTATTCTTTAATTCACGGCCATAGTGTTCAAGAGTATCGATTTTATAAAGAAGTTGAATGAATTGATCATTAAGCCTAGACGCTCCTTCTTCGGTTAAACGATGAAAATGTAGTTGTTTTAGATCTGAAAACCGAATTAAGTATTCTGCCTGTTGTTGATAGAATGTTATTTCGCTTTGTTTATTCAGTTTAAAATGCTCATTTAATAGAATGCTCGTATCGCATTCTTTTGCTTTGGATTGAAGTTTAGCTACAAAAGCAGGATAAAACCATCCAAGCTCTTTTTTAATTACAGCAGTGATTTGAGGATCTACTGTTTTTGCTATTAAACAGCTAGCAATGAGACTTTCTAGTTCTTTTTTATCAATAAATTGAAGGTAATCGCCCAACGCTAAAAAATCTTTATTAAGCCCATTAAGATAGGTACGTACTTTGGGAGAGACTTGCGCAGTGTGTATGGAGTTAAGAAAGGCTTCAGAGAAATCTTCTCCTCCTTGCACTGCAAATAAAGTTTTTGCGAGAATTTTTCCAGTGATGAGCTTATCTTCTTGAGTAATTGGTTCTATATTCATGGCACCAAAATCAAAGTGGGCAATTTGATTATCTTTTATTTTTACATTGCCGCCATGTCGATCTAAATCAGTAGGGAAGCCTGCAAGGCGTAAGGTTAATTGTGTAACAACCATCGCTTTGGCTAATGCGCTTTTATAAGGGGAATTTTCCAGATCATTGAAATGCTCGCCTGAAGCAATATTGGCTCGTTTAAAATTATCCCCTATTTTTTGAAGCGTGGTGACTTCATGCGTAAATTGATAACTACCCACAAGCACTTTAACGTGATGATAAGAATGCTCGGCGTGTAGATTAGCTTTCTCAGCTATTTTCATATCGGTTTCAGACTGCGCTGAGCGCTTGGCTTCTTCGACTATATTGATTATTGGTTTAAGCTCTGGAGTTGATTTTACGAGATTAGTTGCTGCATGATGCATCATGTTTAATTCTCGCTCAGCTTTTATTGCTGCACGCTCTCTTAAAAAAGTATCCGCAACTTGAGTGTTGTCTTGTAGAGTATTAAACACAGTTAAGCCAAAAGATCCTGAGCCTACTAAAGAGCCAATATAAGTAACCGGATTTGGATTATCTTCCTTAATGTCTAGTAAACCGTTTTTATCCACATATTCAACTAATTCCCAGCGTAAAGGAGGATCAAATAATGTTTTAGATGAGGCTATATCTTTTTTTAAATCATTCGGTGTTTGAGGGTGGCTATGAATAGCTTGTAGTAGTTTTCCACCCGCAGGGCCCATATGGGATAAAATTTTATTTAGTTTTTGTCCTATGGTAATTTCTGCGCTATCGTGTTCTTTCATGGTTGATATAAAAAGCGCGGTAGTCAGCAATCTACGTTCGGGTAATTCTGCTGCATCCAGATAAGCCTGCATAATCTGTTGTGCATAAGTGTTTTGTATTATTTCATTTTTAGAGCGTTTTGCAGCGCTTTTTTGCGGAAAAGAATCATCAATAAGCTTTTTGATAAGCGCTAATTGTTCTTGTTCAGTACTGTTTAAGGGAAATAATAAGGGTTCAAGATAGACTGTTTGTAGGGGTAAGCTTGACGCTTTAAAGTTTTTATAAAAATCTCGTAACTGTTCATGAATCACTTTTTTATGAGTGTGTTTCAATTGATAATCATATTTTGTTTGAAGATAGTCTGATAAAGGATTTGGACTACTATCAGTTAATGGTTGTGCAAGAAAATTAAGAAGATGCTGTCTTAAAACAGCATCTTTACTGGATTCATTAACAAGTAATTCAATAACAATCCCTTCATAAACCTTAGAAAGAATTTCAGTAGTGGATTTGGTGTTGTAGGTATCCCTAAAAAGATAAGCCACTTCTTTTTGAGCATTAATTTTCGTAGCCAAACTGCTTAATATATTAAGTTGTGTAAGTCCACTAGTGTTTTTTTCAATATCTTTAATTACAGGTTTGACTTTATCTAGATAAGAGCTAGTGCCGTTATCAAGCCCTAGTTGGTTGGACCAGAGCGTTGTTAATTGATCAATCAACCAATTCCTAAATTCTGGATCTGGAATATAGCCATCGTATTTTTTATCCCAATCAAAATAGGAGCTTTTATCCCGAGGGGTAATAGTTTCTGGCTTGAGTAAAGCGCTTAATAGTTCAAGTTGCTCTTGAATAGGAAGCTTAGGTAGCTGGGTTTTTATTTTGCTATAAGCTGTAGTATAAAGAGAAGATTCACCCTGTATTAAATGATGTGCAACAGCGTAACGGTAGTGTTTTATTAATTCAGCACAATCGCTAGTATTAAAATGGCGTTGAACTGTTTTATACTTTAATTGAATAAAAAATTCATTAATATTACTAACATATTCTTTTTCATCTTCCAAAGCATTTTGAAGCGTATTGAGTGTTACAAACTCTTCCATGCTTAATGAATTTTCGTATTCATAAGCAAGTCGTTCTGCTTCTAATGCTAAAGTTAATGGATGGTAGGCGGGCTCTATTTGGCGCGCTTGATCGAGATCGGCTATGGTTTTAATCTGTTGTGGATAGCAAAGAAGTACTGATTTTATAGAAATAGGGAAAATATCTTGTAATTTTTTATTAGGATTGGGCGCTAAAAATCCTTCGCTATTTTTTAAACAAGATATTTTAGAATAATCAGTTATTATTGTAGAAGACAGCGGATTTAATAAAAATTGAATGAAGGGATTATTGATAGCCCAATAGGATGGTTCTGGAATAGCTTCATAAATCCAGTTATTGTTTTCTGGATAAAGCTCATAATGACGCAGGATGGTGGCTTCATTATAAGGGGTAGCATCGTCCCGATAATGTCGAAAAAAATCTTTTAATTGCGCTTTATAGTTCTCATCTGCTTGGGGAAGAAAAGCAATTAATTCCTCAAAAAATTTTTTCGCAAATGGGGCGCTTACTGGAGTAATAGTTTTGTAATGGTTGAGTAGGTTTCCATATTGTAGAATAAATTGAGGGAAATTTTTTTGTACTTGGCTCCAATCAGTGTTACGAATAATTTCTTCTTCATATTTTTGTTTATGTTCTGTTTCTTGTTGATGATAGATTTTTAAAGCATTGAAAGATGTTTGTGCATTAAAAAATTTCCATGGATACGCTGGAACTTGGGTGAACGCTCTTGTTGCGGTGCCATTATTCTCGCGTGAGAATAGGGTAAAAAGCTTGTAGTTTTCCCAAAAAATATCTTCCTCTTTCGCAATATAGAAGCCGTATCTATACTCATCGCCCTCTTTCGCTTCTCCTAAAATAGAAGCTGCCCAGGGATCTTGTCCCAAATTCATGCCAAGAAGAATTTTTCTGATCTGTTCGGAGTTGGGTTCGGCACACCAAAGTACGTGTTGGCTATAAGGAGGAACCCAGCTACCCTGACTGGCTATATTATTTTCTATTGCTTTAATACTAGGAACATAAAATCCTTTAAAGTTACGATCTCTATATGAGGGAGAGATTTTTTCACATAAAGCCACAATTTGTTGAGCAGCCTCTTCGGCTTGCTCTTTAGTATTCGCTTTGAAAAATGCTTCTGCGGCCTTGTTTAAATCTTCATTACGAGCTAGATAATTAGGGTCTTTTCCACCGTGTTCCCATATTTTTTTAAAAGCATTACCAATATTCCCTGAGATAGAGTTTCCAATCGAAGTGTTTTTTGGAAAGACAGGAACACGTTTGCTATTAAATAGCTTATATCCCATCACAACATCAGTTAACTTCTTAAATGCTTCACTTTCTTCTTCATTATTAAAGTTGACAGACAATTGTTGAATATAAGCGGTAATTTCAGGAAGTCTTTCCGCAGAAGTCGTATTTTCTGGAGGGTAGATTATATTTAAAAGGTAAGTAAGTGTAGTCAATTTTTCAAGAGTAGATTGGGCGTTATAATTTACCTTTCTTAATCCTGCCTCAATAGGTGATTCATAGAAAAGAGTTTTTATTTCGTTTTTAAAACTTAAATCTAATAAAGTAGTAGGGGGTATATGGCTAATTTTTCCTTCACGTTCTAAAGCGGTAATACACGTAGTCATCGATCGGATACGAGCTAAATCAGAAGGGTGAGGATCAATTAAAGATTGTAATAATTGACCTGATTCATCGAGAGAGCCTGCTTTTTGAATATCATCAATCGTTATAAGATTGCCTCCTTCCACACCGCCATTTTCGAAAAAATAAATAAGACCTTTAGGATCATATCCTGCTTGATAAAGGTAATTTACTGCTAAATTATCCGCTGTTGTTTCTTCAATTTTGCTTTGGCGTTTTATTTCAGGATGATGTTTATGAATTACTAGGTGAGCTAATTCATGAGCTAATATACCAGCAAGTTCATCTTCACTTTGTATATTCTGTAGCAATCCTTTCGTGAGGGTTAGAATAGGAGTTTGTCTACAAGAAATCATTGATGCATTAATATTTTTATCTCCGGATATACAAATCTGGGGAATACTAATATCAAGTTGATTTTTTTTAATAATTTTTTCTAGGATCAAAACAATTTTTTCTTCAATTAGTGGAGAATAAGGTTCAATTAATTGAAGTTGCTCTTTTAATTCTCGAGGTAGTTGATTATTTTTAAGCTCTTCAAGAACAATATCATCTTCTCGGGGCATGTAAATAAAATCACTGGGTATCATAATGTATTCTAACGGATAAACTATGATTAATATTTTAGCACATGGATCTTATTTTTTTCAAATGGAGGGGGGGGTATAAGCCTATATTTAAAATATTTCTTCAAATACTATTTTAATTGGGTTTAGTTCCTTTAAACCGACAATATTTTCGTCTAGGTTGAGCCTTAGCCCAACAAAGCAAAGCATATAAATGGAGTAAATAGGCGGTTTATGAGAGATATCTATAGATATCTCTCTATGTTTATTAATGCACGAGCTCGTTGGGGCAATTTTATTGAGGCAAGACTCAATCTACTTCGTCGTTTTAAAGAAACTGCACTCATAAAAAATTAAGGATGGTGTTCAATACGGGTTAATCGCTCTTTTGCAAAATATAAGACCACATGACGTATTTCCATAGATCCACTTCCACGACGCCAAGTGTAGGCATAATCCCAGCGTTCGTTATTAAATATCGGGCTTAAAAGGCTTGTTCCCATTAAAATAGCGACCTCTTCTTTACTCATCCCTAATTTTAGACGCTCAACTTTGTCGGCGGGGATTAAATTTCCTTGTTGAACGATACGTCGCGAAAAATCATAGGAAATGCATTGAGTGAGAGTGCACGCTAAAAGAGCAGTAATTAAAATGATTATTATTCGCATTGTTTTGCCTACAGTGAAAAATTTAGCCATAATATAAGAAATTGCGCGAAGTATAACATGGTGGATATTGAAAGACACCAAGAAATGATAGTAATTAAGGAGCATGTGTGGAAGAGAGTCAGCAATTAAAAAATGTGGGATTGAAGATAACTTTACCGCGTTTAAAAGTGTTGCAAATTTTAGAGCAATCCCCTAATCATCATTTAAGTGCTGAGGGCGTATATAAAGCGTTGTTAGAAACAGGTGAAGATGTAGGCTTGGCTACGGTATATCGGGTATTAACTCAATTTGAAGCGGCGGGTTTAGTTTCTCGGCATAATTTTGAAGGAGGGCATTCAGTATTTGAGCTAAGTCAGAAAGAACATCATGATCATTTAGTTTGTATAAAATGTGGATTAGTAGAGGAATTTATTGATGAAGTCATTGAGCAAAGGCAAAAAATTATAGCGGAAAAAGCGCATTTTAAAATGACCGATCATGCGTTAAATATTTATGGATTATGCCCAAAATGTCTTTAATTGAGAGTTTCAGATCCAATCAGTCTACGTTTTTCTATTATTGATATTAATTAGATGTTGCTCAGTTTCATCAAGTTGATCAAATAGCTTGTTTTTCAACGAGCTATCTTTCCATAGGTTCGATGCAGAAAAAAATAAAGGTAGAGGGGGGCGAGCTAGATTTAAAGAGGATATAATTAAATTAAATAACTTTATAATTTTATTAGCAATAGGTCGTAAAAATTTCCAAAGTAATTTATCTTCCATTTTATTTTCTGTATCTTGAAATATTTTTTTACACTCATTCTTAAATTGTAATAATCCTGTACTCGTAAAATCTTTAAGGAAATTATTTTGACAATTAAGTAGAGATTCAGCAAGATTATTAATTAGCTCTGGATGATCTTTAAACGCGGGGTGTTTATTTAACCCTGAAATTTCTTCTATTAAGCTAGTGTAACGAGGCTGAAAGCCCTCTATTAGAGCATTCTGAATTTCTTTTTCAGGAATCTTTTTAGTGACATAGCCTAGTATATCTGGGTGTTGTTTAATAATTGCTAAGATAATATCTTGATGCTGTTCTTGAAACGCTTCATTAACATAATTCAAGGCATAAGGCCATGATTTAATAATGTTTAAAACAAGCTCCGGATAATCCTGATAAAAATTTTTATAAGCATACTTTAATAAATAATTATCGTTTGAGACAAGTTCTGCAATGAGCTCTTTATTAGTTTCTTGGATAGTGTTATTAAGATACTGTAAAGAAGAAAACGGCTTATTTTTGACTAATTCTAAAATTCTGGATTCGTGTTTTTTTTGAAAACTAGCACTCACACATTGCAATGATTCAGGGTAATTTTTAAGTGCAGTGAAAACAACTTCTTCCTCTTCTCGAGGTTTCGGTCCAGCGTACGCCAATGGAATTGCATCTTCAAGATGCATTCTTCTATAAAAAGTTTTATTTACGGCCTCAAGAACAATCTTAGTGTTATTTTGAAGACGTTCACTTGCATACTGCAATGCCATTGGATGCAATCCAACTGCTTTGAGAACAATCTCTTCATCGTCCCTAAATGATTTGTCAAAGTAGAGGAGTATTGTTTCACTGCCATAATAAATATAACTACCGTACAAATCCAAAGTATATAAAAGCAGATCTTTATCTTTTTTAAGTGCCTCACTAAGATGCGTAAGAGCCAGGAACTCTTTTTTAATCATAGTCTTAGCAAGTTCTTTGTTATTAAGCGTTTTATAAAAAAGAAAAGAAGTCACGATATTATCCAGTAATAACTCATTATGTGCTATTTTATTGCATTTTTGACTCTAAGACAAGATCGAGGAAGGCATCAGTTTAAACAGTTAATTTTAGTATTTGGGTAATGAAATTAGGAATGGATCTAATGCTGGATCAAAATGACCCAACATTATGTTGTGCTGTTAAATTACCAATATTTTAGCGCTTACAGTGTTGTAAACTTTTTTGTTGTGCAAAATAATAGTTTTTTCTTAATCAAGATTAATTGAGTAAGAATAACTGCCGAATCCATCATATTCAGTTCCTAAATAACGCATTCCGTTACAAGAAGCAGTAATTTTAGGATGACTCATCCATGGACCATCTTGGATATCTAATACACACCAGTTTTCTGCATCATAAGCGACAGTAACATGAGCATAACCTGAGCGACACTGATAAGTATCTCTAATGACAAAGCTACGAGGCCCTACAAATTCAAGTTGTACATCGGATTCACTATAGCCGCTAACTACATAAATAGATGGATGAGCACGATTACTTAAATGAAAATAATCTTTATAACCACACCATGATTCTGCATGAGCATTAATTGCACCGATACCACCTAATACAAAGAATAACCATTTGTTCATTATACACCATCCTTATTATTATAATTCTCGGTCATTATAGGGAAGTATTGGATATTAAACAATCATATTGTGTGTGAAGAGTGAACAACTATGAAGTATGCTTTGGACCAGGTACAGGAGAAACTTCTTCTAATTTAGTTTCTTTTTTATTATTAGCAAATAAGCCAAAACGTTTACTTAAAGTACTAAGAGAAGGCTCTTCTTTAATTGCTTCTTTTAATTCATTGAGTCGAGCTTCTTTTTCTGGCGTATAAAGCCAAAGCAGACGTAATAAAGATAATGCACAAGACTTTAAATAAGCAAAACTAAAGTAGTTTAATGGTTTATTTTCTAGAATAAAGCGAGAAAAATTGGGATCTTTTACTTTTTGTTGAATCTCCTTAATACGATTTTGGATGGGTTCATGTTCTTTTGTTGCTTTTTCGGATAATTCTTCAATTATAGATTTTATCTTATTGATAGTATTAGGATTTTCATTAACAGAGTTAATAATAAAATAATTATACAGTTGATCGAGAGCAACCCAAATTTTATCCAGTTGATAATAGTCCTTATAATGTTTCTCTTCAAATTCACTAATGGGTTTAGCTAAAAGTTCTTTAATACTCTTATGAATGTCTTCTTGAGATTTTGCTTTATTAATAATTTCTGTTTTAAATTGAGCTAAGTGATCCTCTAATTTAGAAGAGTATTCTTTATGTATACGTTGAAGTCCAATAAAGCGATTGGCTAATTCCTTGCAATGCATATCAAACGCTTGGCTTGTGTAATCTAAAATAAACCGTTCATTAAGCTTATCTTGTTGCTCTTCTAATTGCTCTAAATACTCTATTTTTTCTTTAGAGCAGTTTTCTTTCATATTTTCCGTCTTTATCAGGCCTTGATAATGAGCATAGCCTATTTTGACTAGAGCACGTATATCATTTAATTGTTCTGTAGGAGCTTTAATTCCAATCTGTAATTGCTCATCAAATTTTAGGTCTTCCTTCTCCATTTTAGGATTAGGTTCAAAATTTAATTCTTTTTTTAAAGAAATAAGCTGCGGCAAGGCTTCTTCATATGTTTTTTTAATTTCGCTCATTAGAGGTGTTGATGAAGACGAAGGGCTGAGTTTGTTATATTGTTCGATGAGAGAGTGTAATTTAATAAAATGAGTATATTTTTGATCGATTTGTCTCTTTTCTTTTCGTGCCTCACGTCCATTTTCTTGAGCGATGTCCGTTCTTTTTTGGATGGGTGTTTTATCACATATAAAATCAAGATGAGTTTTTGACGGTAAATTAAGAGGTTGTAATAATCCTTTGTAATATTCATCAATAATTTTTTTTAATGGCGCAGAAAATGTGCCAGGGTCTAAGCCTAATCGATCTTCCCATAGGTCGGCTTCAAGTTGCATAGGAATAAACACACTGCTATTAAAATTGCCTAAATTATTTATTGCAGTATCATGTACTGTATTGATAAATTCGTTTAGTTGCCCTTTCAATTTTCCAAATAAATGCAACATAGTAGGCGATTGTAAAAATAGTTTAAAATAAGAATCTGAACTATCAATGATCGATTCAATCCCTAGAGTTGATTTTTTAGCACTAATATGAAGTTTATCGAGATCGTGTTGAGTTAACATCGAGCCTTTTCTTAAGCTTTTAATGTGTTTAGGAATAATGCTAAAAGCATTTAACGTATACCAAAGCCCATTAAATTGGATGTTTTTATTCAAAGGAGTTACATCTTCTGCGGCGGTCTGATAAGGCTCACTGTGTTCTTGGATGAGCGCTTGAAGAGTTTGAGCCTTTTCACTTAAGTCATTAAAGATTAATTTCAAATGCTCATCTTTTGATAAAGAATTTATTATTTTTGTTAATTCATTAATATGAGAATAGGCCTTAATCAAATAATATACATACACTTCTTTATCACTTTTATCATTAAGCTCTTCTAATTTACGTATTAGTTGTTCTACATGATAAAAAGCATTATGGATCTGTTTAATGGCGATAACTTGTTTACTTTGCATTGCCGCGAGATGTTTATCGTTTAGCTCTGGAAAAGGAACATCACTAAAAATTTCATCAAAGAAATTTTTCTCAGAGGGCTGCAAAAGATCAAAGGACTCACGATTAATACCAAAATATTTCACCGGAGTAACTTTTAATTCCGCTTGCATTGAAGCATTAAAATGTTTAGTTAAATCGTGCAATGATTGCCTAAATTCATAAATGGCTGTTGAGTAATCGGTATGTGAAATTAAGTAATGGGCTCTATCTGCATTGGCATCATGCATTAATTTTGCTTGTTGGTTTTCATTATTAAACTGTTTTTGGGCTAAATTAAGATAAGATTTGCTTTTTGAGCTCCAAGCTAAATCTTGATTAGTAAAATAAGTTTGAAAATGATCTTTAAATTGTTCGAATAAATTATTGGAAGGTATTTTTTCGGTTAATTTTTTTTGTGAGAAAATATGGACTAAATAACGATCAAACTTTAAAGCCTCATTTCTTTTATCTTCAGGAATGCAATGAATAAAATAAGGTTGAAATACATTATATAATTTACGGCATCGAGCACTTATCTCTGGATTTAATTTTGCGCCAAATTGAGGCTGTAGAATATTTTGGTGTTGTTCCTCAATTAGAGTAAGAAGCTCATTATAAGCTTTTTGTGCCACCTCAAGCTTATTGCGCTTATTTTTATACCATTGATGTAAAGTTAAGGCTTGATTTGCTGTTAATTGCTCTGGATTAGCGATTAATTTTTTATCTTTTTCTTTAGAAAATAGTAAATTTTTAGTAAGTTCACCTTCTCTTCGTAATGCACGTATTTCATCCATAAGAAAAACATTTTGTTCTTCTTTACCTAATTGACGCATGGCTTGTTTTGAAAAAAATTGGGTTTTTTTATACCATTTTGCTTCTATATCTTCAAAAAATGGTTGAAGAGAATTATCTAATTTATTAAAGTCATTAAGAATCGGAGGCACTAAATGGGTATTTGCCTCATTAGAAGACGGATGCAAAAATTTATCGAAACTCTCTGCAAGATTTTTTCTTTCTGCAGATACGCCATCTTGAAAATAATTTCTAAGTTGTTTATACAAATCACGTAGTTTCTGTTTATTGTTTTCATCTAATTGATTGAAATTTAATCGCTGAGCTGAAATAGGGTTTATTTCTTCTAATAAACTATGAAATTTATTATAAGCAGCTTTCGCTGTCTGAAAACGCTCTAACTTATCTTTATACCATTGATAAACTATTACGCTTTGATCAGCACTTAATTGTTGAGGATTTTCAATCGTTTTAAATTCTTTATTTCCAATGAATGTGATCCTAGGATTATGTTCTGCTGCTAGTTGCAGTGGTATTTCTTCATCGATAAGATACATTCCATGCTTTTGCTCTGGAGGAAAAGTAGGGGGTGGTAATTTATCTATCCATTCGCTAGTACTCACGTCATCATTATAAGGAAAAAGAGTTAAATCAGAGGATTGAATTACAGCGTCAATTAAATCTTGATTCGAATCAATAAGAAAATTTTGCGTATTTATTTTTTTTTCTATTAATTCTTTAAAAGCGGCTTCAGTGTCTAATAAAATATGAGTAACTTCATCTTCTGAAACCCCTGGGCTAGTTACTAGTCCTTTTAACCAATCCCATGTATTGCCCACAATACCTTTTTCTTCAAGAAGCTTATCAATTATAAGTGTATTCTTGTCGGCATTAACGTGAATCATATAAGGTTTCATTACCTTATAATCTTCAATAAGTTGTGCTTTGATTTCTTTGGGTAATTGGCTTAGGGCTAAAAATTCTTTATCTTTGTTTTCTGCTTTTAAAAGGTTATAAAAACGTATTGAGGCTTCTTCTATTTGTTTAATCTTAAATAGTGTTTTATTTGCTTTATCGATGCGTTGATGAATTTTATCTAAACGTAATGAAACAAAACGAGAGTCTTCTACAGTTAATAATTCTTCACCTTTTTCTTCAAAATTCACTGGTTTTTTTGCATAATAAATTAAGCTGTCATAGAGACCTTTGACTTTTTGCATTACAGGTTGAGATAGCGAGCCGGCTTCCTGTATAAAATTAATTTCAAGTTTATCGACCAGGCCAAATAACTCTGGAAATACTTGATACTTAAGTTGAGCCAAATTATCACGAATAACATCTTGCGAAGATTCACTTAAATGACCTATTTGCTCTAAAGAGCTTTTGGATAATACAAGAATATTATTAAGAATATGAATATAATTAAGCGTTTTAAATGATAGAAAAAGCCGATTTTTACTTCTTAAACTTTCTAAATCATTTAATAAAGCTAAGGCGCTTTTTTGAAGCTCTTCCAATTGAGCACTATTAAGAGAGGGTTCTTGTGCAATTAGTTGAGAAGAATATTGTTGAATGAATTGTGTTATTTTATCAAGATAGCTGGGTAATGAAGCACTAAACTCTGTAAGGAAATCGTAATCTAGATTACCCGTGCTGGGTTTCATTTGCTCTAATGCAATGCCTGTAGTTTCACCAATTTTATAACTCAGTGGGTAGTTAGTTATATTTTCTGTAAATAATTTAGTTCGATCAGCATGTTGTTCTTTTAATTGGCTTATATTTTCTGAGATTGAATAAAGAGCTTGTATCTCATTTTGAAACATTTCTTTGACATCAACATCTAAATGAGTGAATAAATAACTTGCCTCATAAGTCTCATCAAGCGTGTCATCGTATAACTGCCATATTGTATTGACATCTTCATAATATCCTTTTTTTAATTCAAGTGCTTCAAGTTTAGAAAAGCTTCCATGAGCAAAATAGAGTGCATTGAGGAGTTTTTTTATTTGAGTAATATTGTCAGGCTCTGTTTGAAAGCCTTTTAAAGGCATTTTTTTATAATAATCGCTTAAAATTTTTTTTATATCTTCTTCATTTTTTGCAGTGGAGAGATCGGGAAGACTATCAAAATAACACCCTGCTTTTTTCCTAAACCTGGGACTTTTTATTCCAGCAAAAATGTTAAGAGTTATTTTATCAATCAGAGACGATATTTGATGTGTTTTAAATGATTCTAATAATTCTATTAACTCGTCAAACTGTTTAGGCATAATACTTCCGTAAAATTACGGTCAACTCTATATAGTATAAGAGAAAATTTTAAAATTATCTTAAGGGCATTGTACCAAGATCAAAAAATTGTCGTTATTTTTAAATTGACAAGACATCATTTTTTGAAATAATATTGCACATTTGCAACATTATTTGTAACTCTAGAAATAACAATAGGTGTTCCTAGTATAAATCAACTGCTTTTTTCAAGTCTAATAATATTAAATGGGAAAGTTTATGAAACTAAAAGCATCATCTTTTTTAAGGTTTTTAAATCAACTCTATCATTAGAGCGTTATCCAAGCAGTAAGAATGACCCTCAGTCAATTGCTACTTATATAAAGCAATTACAGTTGCAATCATCTAGCCCATTAACTTCACTAGATTTGTCTGGCTATTTCTCAAAAATTTCAATAGAAACAGATTACTTACCCCATTCGCCTTTTACAAAAGCACTGTCGTCATGTCCGGAAGTGCAGCATGTAGATATATCAGGGCATAAAGATATAGAAGACCTAGAGTTTTCGCGATTTCGCAAGTTTTTACCTAACTTAACTTCCATAACGCTCAATGAAGTTGATCCTAAATCTTTCAAAATATCTACAGAGCAGATTATTAAATACTATGCAAGGAATATCGTGCTTCATGCTGATCGAAGTCTCATGGAACATATAACTGAGAATTCCATGAAATATCTTATTCAAAATGGGCAAGAAATCTACGCTAATTCTCTTAAGGCCGGTATTACAGTAGATAATCTTTATCCTATCTTTTTTCAAAAAGCAATTGCAGAAGCTCTTGTTCGTCAGAGAGAAGAGATGTGCTTAAGAGATTTGACTGACAAAGAGCGTAGAAAACAGCAAGACAGAATAAAACATCAATTTATCAATGATTATAAATCAGGTAATGGTTTTGATATAGACTCTTCCTGGTATAAGATGGGCCCAAAGAGCGAGGCAGATCTTGCCAATTGTGAGACTCCTCATACAGTTTTAATGCTTTATGCAGTGATTACACAGCAAAATCTTTGGCTAGACGTTTTGAATGGTTCGGAAGGGCGTGGGTTTATGTTCTCAAGTCCTAAAGCACTAGACAAGGTATATTATCACCCAGCAGTACAATCTGCAGCTGATTTAGAAGGGCATAGTGGCTTCTCTTTTGCATTATGTATGAGGTTTATTGAAAGAATGGCGCATGAGCATATCTCTCATTTTAGCAGTGAATACTCAAAATCATCGTTATCGTTATAAATGCATCACTAGTAAGGTGTATTCGCTTGAGCGCAGTTAATTAGTTTTTTAACATAAGATGCATTTGCCTGATGCTTATGTCTCTATTCAATAATTTTTAAAGAAAGCTCCAAGGTGAAATGAGCTACTTCTTCAGGCGCTCGTGGATAATAAATATACGCTTTAACAGGAATTTGTTTATTAATTCTGGCTTTAGTTTGTTGCGTTTCTTCAATCATTGATTTGACTAATTCTCCTGCCTCACAAATAAAATAAACATCATGTTCAGGTCTGCGCAAAAATTGAGCATGAAATGACTTAAACGCTAAGGATACTTTACAGTTGAGGTGATCAGCGAGATAAAGACCATGAAAGCCAGCCGCTAAATCTGCGCCTACAGCTAGTGCTCCAAAATACATCGAATGCAAATGATTTTTAGTTCGTCGTGTTAAAGGAATATGTACTACAATTTTTTTTTCATCTAAAAAAAGTAAACGAGGCCTAACATAACTAATCATAGGTACTTTAAAATGACTAAAATGCCAAAGAAAAAATTTGAGTTTCCATAAAGAGTTCATGTAAGTCCTGTCCTTATAATTTTAGAAAATAGTACTCTTCAGAATTAAGTGTGGCAACTGGTTTTATTAGTCAAGTAGAGCCCTACCCAATTTCCTTCAAAACCTAGCATTTTGAAGGAAATTAGGTATATACTTTGGTACTTTTTAATACAGTGTAAAAATTTTATGCATACTATAAGTATTCGTGGGGCGCGAACTCATAATCTCAAGAATTTGGATTTAGATCTGCCTCGTGATCAATTAATTGTAATCACCGGATTATCCGGCTCTGGAAAATCTTCTTTAGCCTTTGATACTTTGTATGCTGAAGGGCAGCGTCGTTATGTTGAATCTTTATCGGCCTATGCTCGTCAATTTTTATCGATGATGGAAAAACCTGATGTGGATTCTATAGAAGGATTATCTCCGGCTATTTCTATTGAACAAAAAGCAACCTCGCATAACCCTCGCTCTACAGTAGGCACAATTACTGAAATTTATGATTATCTTCGATTGTTGTATGCTCGTGTGGGAGAACCACGTTGTCCTACCCATCAAAATAGTTTGCATGCGCAAACTATTAGCCAAATGGTAGATCAAGTACTTAGTTTACCTGAAGAAAGCAAAGTGATGATTTTAGCTCCTGTAATTCGTGAACGTAAAGGCGAGCATGTGCAATTGTTTCAGCAATTACAAGCACAAGGTTATGTACGTGCGCGGATTGACGGTGAGTTATATGAATTAGATAGCCCGCCTAAATTAGGTTTACGTACTAAACATACTATTGAAGTGGTGATTGATCGTTTTAAAGTACGATCGGATATTGCACAACGTTTAAGTGAGTCTTTTGAAAATGCTTTAAATTTAGCGGAGGGAATTGCTTTAGTGGTTTCAATGGATAAACAATTTGAAGATTTAGTTTTTTCTTCTAAATTTGCTTGCTCTGAATGTGGTTATAGTTTGAGTGAATTAGAGCCTCGTTTATTTTCTTTTAATAATCCTGTTGGAGCTTGTCCTTCTTGTGATGGATTGGGTGTTGATCAATTCTTTGACCCTGAACGTGTGGTGCATAATGAGCAATTAAGTCTTGCGAATGGTGCTGTTCGTGGTTGGGATAAAAAAACCAATTATTATTTTTCTATGCTGGAATCTTTAGCGAAGCATTATCGCTTTGATATTAATATTGCTTTTTGTGATTTAGATAAAGCCTATCAAGACATTATTCTTTATGGTAGCCGAGATGAAGTTATTGAATTTAATTATCATCGTCCACACGGTGGTTATATGGTTAAGAACCATCCTTTTGAAGGGATAATTCCAAATATGCAACGGCGTTATCGTGAATCTGATTCGGGAATGATTCGTGAGGAGCTAGCTAAATATTTATCATCAAGACCCTGTCAGCTATGCAAAGGAGCACGGTTACGTGAAGAGGCACGGCATATATTTATTGATAATAGAAATTTACCGGATATTAGTGCTTATTCTATAGAACAATCATATGAATTTTTTAAGAATTTACATTTAACTGGTTATCGAGGTCAAATTGCAGAAAAAATTAATAAAGAAATTATTGAGCGCCTAGGTTTTTTAATTAATGTTGGTTTGGATTACCTTTCTTTAGAGCGCAGTGCTGAAACTTTATCAGGAGGAGAGGCGCAACGAATACGTCTTGCTAGTCAGATTGGCTCTGGCCTAGTGGGGGTGATGTATATTTTAGATGAGCCCTCTATTGGTTTACATCAACGAGACAATGATCGTCTTTTGCAGACGCTTATTCATTTAAGAGATCAAGGCAATACCGTTATTGTAGTCGAGCATGATGAAGATGCGATTCGGCATGCAGATTTTGTTTTAGATATAGGACCAGGTGCTGGTGCTCATGGAGGGCAAATAGTAGCAAGTGGAAGCCCTCAAGAAATTATGGCTAATCCTGATTCTTTAACTGGACAATATTTATCTGGAAAACAAGCTATTATTATTCCCAAAAATAGATTAGCCGTTAACCCTAAGCAAATGATTCATTTGAAAGAGGTGAGTTGTAACAATTTACAGCAGGTTAATGTAAGTATTCCTTTAGGTTTACTTACTTGTATTACTGGAGTTTCTGGTTCAGGCAAATCAAGCTTAATTAATGATACCTTGTATCCTTTAGCCGCAAATGCTCTTAATCGTGCCAGTTTATTAGTTCCTGGTTCTGTCAAAGAAATTAGCGGTTTAAACCTTTGTGATAAAGTCATTGATATTAATCAAAGCCCTATTGGACGTACGCCACGTTCAAATCCTGCAACGTATACAGGTTTATTTACTGATATTCGTGACTTATTTTCCGGTACTCCTGAAGCACGAGCGCGAGGCTATATGCCTGGACGATTTAGTTTTAATGTTCGCGGAGGTCGTTGTGAGGCCTGCCAAGGGGATGGCTTAATTAAAGTGGAAATGCATTTTCTTCCTGATATTTATGTAGCCTGTGATGTGTGTCAGGGAAAGCGTTATAATCGTGAAACCTTAGATATTCAGTATAAAGGCAAAACTATTCATGAAGTGTTAGAAATGACCGTAGAAGAGGCTGCTTTGTTTTTCTCAGCTATTCCTAGTCTTGCGCGTAAGTGTCAAACTTTATTAGATGTGGGGTTGTCTTATATTAAACTAGGCCAAAGTGCTACTACTTTATCAGGAGGAGAAGCTCAACGGATAAAATTAGCTCGAGAATTATCCAAACGCGATACAGGTAATACTTTATACATTCTTGATGAACCGACTACAGGCCTCCATTTTCATGATACTAGGCAATTGCTTTCTGTATTGACTCGTTTACGTGAAAAAGGCAATACCATTGTAGTAATTGAACATAATTTAGATGTAATAAAAACGGCTGATTGGATTATTGATTTAGGGCCAGAGGGTGGAAGCAAAGGAGGAAAAATTATTGCTGAAGGAACTCCTGAGCAAGTCGCAAACATTCAAGGTTCATATACCGGGCAATTTTTAAAATCTATTCTAACAAACGGAGCTTATTAGAGCGTGTTTACAATTTATCCCTACCGCTTACGTGCCGCGACTTGTTCCTGAGCGGCATCCTGACTATCTTAATCAACAGCAAATTTCTTTATATAGGTCGCGCCATCCCGGATTTTGATTTTCAATCAAATTTAACTTCCACTGTCGGCACCAAATGTTGAAATGTTTCAACTGCATTTTCTAGGTTCAAAA
This sequence comes from uncultured Legionella sp., assembly GCA_945952115.1. Taxonomy (GTDB): domain Bacteria; phylum Pseudomonadota; class Gammaproteobacteria; order Legionellales; family Legionellaceae; genus Legionella. Next base: position 29,893 of record CAMFHA010000022.1, read on the forward strand.
TGCTTCAATTCATTGAATAGCCGCCTAATTCTAAATCGATATCTTCTTGAGCATCAAAAGGAAGAATGCGACTGGTATTCATCATTGCTTGTGGTGTTGTTATAGTAGGTTTTGATTTAACTTGCTGAGTTTCTTTATTTTTTTGGGAGGGTATCTTATTAAATAATGCTTGCATGGATTTTACGGAAGAAGTAAATTCTGGAGTTTCATTAATTTCATTTAGATAGGTAGCGATGACAGAATGATACGCTGCTTTAACTCGTTGGGTATGAACAATTTCAATTGTAGCAAGTGTTACTAACATGGAAACAAAGCTCATTATCAAAGGTGAGATAAAAAGAGCTGATTTTGCAGCTGAAAAATCGTAAATACTACCAATGCTAATAACAATGGCTATGCAAGCAACTATAAAAATGTATTTAGCTCGCCTGACGCCCGCTCGTACTAAACTTCTATCCGCAATGGGATAAACTCGTAGCGATTCTTTAGCCATTCTGAGGCAAAGTTCATCGTATTGTTGTTTATTTATTGTTAAATTATGCTTTAGAAAATGTGTTAAAATTTCTTCGCATAGGTTTGCTTGCTTCGTTTTTAAGCGCTGTAAAAGAAAAGACTCAATCAATGCATCATATCGTTTGATCATACATTATCTTTGAAATTCAATAGGTACAAGAGGTCGCGCCATGTTTGCATATTTTATGATCATTTTCAATATTAATGACTCAGCTCATCCTTCGTCGCAAGCGGCTCAAGATGACGAGTAGTTACGCGATGCAAATAGATTCAAGTAGAAGATAGCCATAATGGGTACTATAATTCAAATAAGGAGCGTTGTTTCAGGAGATAATTATGATTACCAATTTTTTAGCCACAGTGCTTGGTTGGTATTTGGTGGTTATGAGTTTACTATTACTTATAAGACGTGAAATTGTAGTTTCCGCAATGAAAGAATTGATGGCACAGCGAGCAGAAATGTTGGTTGTTGGAATCATTACCTTTATTATCGGTTTATTAATGGTTATTAGCCATAATATTTGGATAATGGGGTGGTCTGTCATCGTCACTGTCTTTGCATGGTTAATACTTATAGGTGGTTTAATCAGACTCTTTTGCCCAGATACCGTATATAAAATATGGAGCAAAGTTATTGATAAACCAGAAAAAATGATCGTTTGCGGGGTAATTACTCTAATTATTGGTCTATTTTTGTTGTATAAGGTTTATTTTGGTTGAGCAACACAATTTCTTAAGAAACAGCTGTATTAAGAGCCTTATAAGAGCTTTTAGCTGGGTATGTTCTCTCTGGAGATGACAGTTTTTTTGTCATCTCCAGATATATATTCTAACGATAGCTGTTTTTTTTCAGTATTTCGAGCTATAAATTAGTTTAAGAAATCATTCTGGTAGGAAAGAGATATGTTAACCTTCTTAATTATTGTGTTGATTCTGATTGCCTTGATTTTTTTCTGGGCGGTCAGTATTTATAACTGTTTAATCCATTTAATTGAAGCAATTAATAATAATAAAAAACAAATTGATATTCAGCTCGATCGACGTTTTAAAGTGTTTGAATCCTTGATTGAGACGGTAAAAAAATATATGGATTATGAACAAACCACTTTAAAAGATGTGGTTTCTTTACGTAATCAAGCTCAAGCTGCAAAAGCATCTGGTGATGAGAAAGCGCGTATTGCTGCAGAAAATGGTATTTCTCAAATTGCCTCAGGTTTAAATGTTGTTTTCGAAAATTACCCAGAATTAAAAGCCAATCAGAATGCTTTGCAGTTGCAAGAAGAAATTGTGAATACAGAAAATAAATTGGCTTATGCTAAACAAGCTTATAATGACAGTATTGAACGATACAATGCAAAGAAAAAATCTTTTTTTGAAGCCATGATTGTTTCTCTGTTTTCATCTGCTTTGAACAAAGAATTTGTTTATTGGGGTTTAGCAGAAGATCAGATCCAGCAAAAAGAAGACTACAGCGTAAAATTCTGAGAATAAAAGAATGAGTATCACTGATTATCATGCTTCCGTTGCTAATTGGCGGGAGCAATTAAGACTAAATGAACGCAAAACAAAACAAGTTATTGCCTTGTTTATTTTAGTATTTGTTGCGGTGGGTATTTTTGCGGATACCTTTATTCTTTATTCCATGTATCCAACGGCTTCGGTTAAACAGATCTTAATTGCTTTGCTCTCATTTAGAGAAATTCCTTATGCGACCTTACTGATGTTAGGTTTTGCAGTCATTTCTTTGAGCATTACTTATTCTTTTTATGATCGAATAATGCTTTTAGGAACGGATTATGTAGAGGTCACTCCAGAAACTGCAAGCACTTTAGAAGAAAAACAGTTGTATAATGTAGTGGAAGAAATGAAGGTTTCTGCAGGTCTGCAGTATATGCCAAGAGTATTTATAATTGAAGCGAATTACATGAATGCTTTTGCCAGTGGCTATAGTGAGCAATCCGCTATGGTTGCTATTACTCGTGGTTTAATGAATAAATTAGATCGTGCTGAGATGCAAGCGGTTATGGCTCATGAGCTAAGCCATATCCGCCATCATGATATTAAATTAACTTTAACCGTTGCGGTATTAAGTAATATTTTACTGATAGTGGTTGATCTCCTTTTTTATTCTGTGCTTTATAAACGCGATAATAAACGAGATGATAATAGGTTTTTTCTTATTATTATTTTATTACGCTATTTGTTGCCTTTAATTACCATTTTTTTAACCCTATTTTTAAGCCGAACGAGAGAATACATGGCTGATGCCGGTTGTGTTGAATTAATGCGTAATAATGAACCAATGGCTCGTGCTTTATTAAAAATATCGGAAGATCATCAACAACATGCTCAAGAGTATGCAGAAGAATATGGAAATACTGCTCATGAGCAAGTGCGTCAAGCCTCTTACCTTTTTAATCCTCAAGATCTAGATCCTGTAAAATCTCTAGCGAATGCGTTTTCTACTCATCCTTCAATTGAAGATCGTTTAGCGGCAATTGGCTTTAAAAAAAAAATAAATTGATAAAAAGCAACGAAGTATAAAGCTTAGTGAGTAATGTTATATACCCATTCTACCTGAAGATCTTGGTTTTTCGCTATCGCTTTTTTCGCTTGCAGAATTTAAAAAAGCTCGCAATAGGGCTGGCTATTACTCGCTTTTTTAAATTCCGCAGGCGAAAAAATCAAGTCGCGAAAAAACCAAGATCTTCAGGTAGAATGGGTATAGGATTAATCTTAGGGTAGCGAGCTTACTAAAGCCGTAAGAATAATATCAGTATTTAGACTAGATACGGCTGTAGAGCGTTCTACTAAGCTAAGATCAAAATTTAAAAATTCATTGGGAAGTAAATCAACAACAACCTTTTTGTGAAGTTCCTCTCGAATTAGAAATTCGGGTAAAACAGCGATCCCACAGCCAAGCAAAACTAAAGATTTATGCGCAGTTAAATTATTGGAAGAGATTTTTATTTTTGCATCAGGATATAGCCTAGTCCTAATAATTTGATTATAAACAATGAACCCGAAAAAGCTCATCAATAGAGCAATTAAGAGTTCTACGAAGGCATTTAGCTTGAGCCCATTTGTGTTCAATAGGATTAAGATCGGGAGAGTAAGGTGGCAAATACTCTAAAGTTACCTCTGCTTTTATTAATTGCTCTTGCATCGTTTTATCCTTATGAAAAGCAGCATTATCCATGATAACCACACTTCCTTTGGGTAATTTTGGCAATAAATCATGCTCAATCCAACAATTAAAAGTAGCTGTACTAATTGTTCCTTCAAACAAGCTAACAGTAAGTAATTGATTATCGCGCAAAGCTC
>CAMFHA010000023.1 GCA_945952115.1 uncultured Legionella sp.
ATGAGTACGTCATAAATAGATGATTATAATCAATTTATTAGGACTAGGCTATATGGTAATCACAGGACTGAATACTTATTTTAATCCCTTGGAGAAATCAAGGTTTAAAGCATGCTCAACATCGGCAATTTTTTCTTCACTTGTGGTTTTGCTCTTCTGGAAAAAGAACAATGCACGATTTTCTGTTACTTTTGAATGAATTAATTGCCCAGCAATCAATAAGAGCCCAACACCTGTCAAAGCAATTGCGATATTTGCAATAATTGTTTTCCATGAATTACGATGAGCACTCATTTCTTTGTCTTTGCTGTGCAATAATGCTAAAAATTGTGGTTTAAATTCAGAAAAATTCCGTTCTTCAGGTTTTTTCTCAAAAAATTCATTTGCCATGACCGTTAGTTTGTTAGCTAAATCAATTGCAATTTGTCCTTTCGGAACCCCTTTATTTTTAAGCAATACGCCATAATCATGCATCGCTTGAATTTTATGAAAAAATTCTTTTTTGGGATCGATTATTATAGGCTTGACTAAATAAGGCACTAAATCAGGATATCCCATATGAGTAGCAATTTCAGATGCTTTTTGGCTCTCATTATTTCGAATAGTGAGATCAGCTCCATTGCAGTTTAATAATTTAATCACTTTAAGATTGTTTTGCCTAGTCGCACGATGTAATGCTGTTTCACCAAATTGATCTTTTGCATTGATATCTATTTGTTTAGTATCAATTAACCATTGGATTAAGGTGGTATTTCCAGATGATGCTGCATGATGGATAAGCGTTTCTTGGCTTTTTGTTAGTGCAGTTAAACTTAATCCTTTATTAAAAAAATACTCTACAGCAGGCAGGTTTCCAGAGCTACATGCTGCATGTAAAAGCGTAGCATTGTGGTTATCTTTTAAATGTAGATTTGTTACTGAAAGCAATTTCTCAATAATGCTGATACTTACATTAGGCTTGTTATTCAATAAAGAGTGAATTGGAGTACGACCATAATAATCTTTGAAATTTAATACATTGCTATTTAACTCAATTAGAGTGTTTATTTCGTTATTATTTTCCTCTATATTATTAAGGACTAAAGCGTGTAATAAAGTAGGCTCGGCTCCAGCGGTTCCTTGTAAAGCAAGGTTCGCTCCTTGCTGAGCGAGAATCATAGCCGATTGTTTGAAATTAGCAAAAGAACATTCTTTCTGTATTAATGCGTCCATCAAAGATTGCAATGCGGTACGACGGTAGTAATCAGTACTTGCTAAAATAGCTCGATCTAGCCCAACTAATTTAATGATCTCATTGTTATTCTCGCCATTTTCATTTTGGCGAGCCAAGATATGCAACAAGGTAGGTTCTGCGCCCGCAGTGGCCTTTCTCGTTATATCAGCTCCACTCTCGGCTAAGGTCATCGCTGATTGCTTGAAATTAGCAAAAGAACATTCTTTATGTATTAATGTGTCCATTAATGATTGCAATGCGGTACGATGGTTGTAATCAGGGCTTTTTAAAATATCTGCATTTAACTTAACCAATTTAGCTATCTCATTGTTATTCGCGCCATTTTCATTTTGGCGTGCAAGAATATGCAACAAAGTAGGTTCTGCACCTGCAGTGGCTTTCAGCGTTATATCAGCCCCTTGCTCAGCCAAAATCATGGCGGATTGCTTGAAATTAGCAAAAGAGCATTCTTTATGTATTAGTGCATCTAACAAGGATTGCAATGCGGTACGACGGTAGTAATCAGTACTTGCTAAAATAGCTCGATCTAGCCCAACTAATTTAATGATCTCATTGTTATTCTCGCCATTTTCATTTTGGCGAGCCAAGATATGCAACAAGGTAGGTTCTGCGCCCGCAGTGGCCTTTCTCGTTATATCAGCTCCACTCTCGGCTAAGGTCATCGCTGATTGCTTGAAATTAGCAAAAGAACATTCTTTATGTATTAATGTGTCCATTAATGATTGCAATGCGGTACGATGGTTGTAATCAGGGCTTTTTAAAATATCTGCATTTAACTTAACCAATTTAGCTATCTCATTGTTATTCGCGCCATTTTCATTTTGGCGTGCAAGAATATGCAACAAAGTAGGCTCTGCACCTGCAGTAGCTTTTAGTGTTATGTCAGCTCCTTGCCGGGCTAGAATCATGGCCGATTGTTTGAAATCAGCAAAAGAACATTCTTTATGTATTAATGCGTCCATTAACGATTGCAATGCGGTACGATGGTAGTAATCAGTGCTTTTTACAACATCTGCATTTAACTTAACCAATTCAGTTATCTCATTGTTATTTGCGCCATTTTCATTTTGGCGTGCAAGGACATGCAGTAAGGTAGGCTCTGCTCCAGAAGTAGAACGAACAGTAATATCTGCTCCTTGTCTGGCTAAAACCATTGCTGATTGTTTGAACTCTTGTCCAGCTGTTCCACTTGATAATAATTTTTGCAATTCTTTTGTAGGGGTAGGCATTTTTACTCGTTGAAAAACCAAAGTGCCCAATAATAGCACAGCCGCTACTAATGGATCAAATTAAGATCAATTTTGGGGTGCGATTTTAAATACGGTTTTTTAGATTCGTCATCCTTACTGAAGCTGAGTGAGAATGCAATGAAATATAAAGCCTAATAGGCAATGCTATCGATAACATATGCTGAATAACATCTTTTATTGTGCCAATAAGTCTCCGAACAAATGTGATATAATTGTACTCTTTTACTTATATATCCCCAATCATTTAAAATGATTGGGGATATATAGTGGCTTGGAGCAGTATCTTGATTTCTAATTGCATGGCTCTTCGCTCTTATCATACTGAAAGTTGTAGTCATACACATGATTTTGCGCAATTAGTATTACCTGTTTTAGGCTCTATGGAGCTTGAAGTAGGGCATTATTCGGGTGTCGTTAATGATGATATCGGAGTATATATTGCACCTAATGAACAACATTGCTTCGCTGGGAGTAAAAAAAATCTCTTTTTAGTCATTGATGTTAATACGGGGCATTTTTTTGATGAGCATCCTAAGTCAAAGATGCTTACTTTAACTAGGAGTACTAGGAAATTCATCCAATTTACTCACGATTATTTAACACAAAAGGAAAGAGATTTTTTTACAGACGCCTTAGTCAATCAATTATTATTTCATTTCACAGTAAATTCTTTTTCATCAGAACCAGATCCAATTGTTATAAAAGCACAACAGTGGATTGATATCTATTTCTGCACTCCTGTAAATATTAGTAGCCTAGCAAAACATTGTCATTTGAGTGTTAGTCAATTGCAGCGTCGTTTTAAACGAGCAATAGGTTGTAATTTGGCAGAATATTGGCGAATGAAAAAATTACATCATGCTAAAAGATTACTATCCCAAAAAAACTGTTCTATTGAAGCCATTGCGTTTGAAGTAGGTTATGAAAATTTACCTGCTTTTAGTCGGCGTTTTAGCAAAGTATTTGGTGTATCTCCTTCCCAATGGAGACTTAATGAGTTGAACTGCAAAGAAACTGCGCGAAACGGATAATTCATTTTGGTTTAAAATTGATAGACTAGAGATATCATTTGATATTGAGCGTACTTTATTAAATGCTATAAGTATTTAATGAAATCCGTTTATCGATTATTTAATAATGCTAGGACGATTGTTAACGTGAAAAAATCTAATACTTATTTTCTCCAAGGCATGCTCTTTCTTATTCTCGCCCAGATTATGGTAGGCATTAATATTGTATTTTCAAAATACATGCTTTCATCAATTCCAGTGCTTTTCATCTTAGCGCTACGGTTTACGTTAGCATCGGTCATTTTATTACCATTGCATTGGTTAATGCCTGCTAAAAAATTACCAGTATATTCTTATTTTTTGCAGTTAAAGCGAAAGGATTGGTTTTTTATTTTTGCTCAAGCACTGTCTGCTGGAGTATTGTTTAATTTTTTTATATTGTGGGGATTACATTATACGGATGCTAATGTAGCAGGCATTATATCAAGTGCTTTACCTGCGATTATTGCTCTTATGTCATGGATAATTCTTGGTGAAAAAATATCAGGTAAGAAGGCCATTTGTGTAGGTTTTGCTACCCTTGGCTTAGTTGTGGTTGCATGCGATAAACTAAGTGGCATCAAAGTAGCTCATTCCTTTTTAGGTGATGCACTTGTTTTAGTCTCGCTTCTTCCTGGAGCTACGTATTACATTTTAAGTAAAATGCATGTTAATTCACTACCGGTATTTCTAATTTCTTCCTTGCTCAATGGGATTAATGCCCTTGTATTATTAGTTTGTCTGGCATTTACTGGGTGGGATGGTTTAACAATCCATGCTTTGGATTGGTTAATTTTAATTATCCTAGGTTTAAGTTCCGGGCTTTTTTATGTTTTTTGGTATTTTGGTTGCCAGAAAGTTGATGGTGTTATGGCTTCATTATCGACAGCAGTGATGCCATTGGCAACAGTGTTTATAGCATGGCTTCTTCTTGGGGAGCAGTTAACCGTTAGACAAACTATAGGAATGAGCATGGTCATATTCTCTATAGCAGCTTATGCGAAACGATGAAAAACATCAAATGACAATAACGACGCGATTCATGCTTGGGTTAACTTGAAAGAATCGCGTGCTTGTGTAAATGATTTACAAAGACGAGTTAAATTACAGAAACAGGGGTACGCTGTAGCAAGTCACCGGGATCGATTCTCGAACCATTTCATGCGGCTGTTGTTAAGAGCAATGGCCGTGAGTGATGAGAGAAATTAAGCAAAGACCTGGCGAAGTATTTACTTTCTATCTCTATAACTGCTTTACACGTCGTCAACAAGGAGATGGTGATAAAGCAACACAATCCGCTAATTCTTGATTGCTCATTTTGCCATCGGTTTGTAGGATGGCTAAAATTTTTTTGTCGATATTATCCATAAGTTATTTCCAAGTCGGTCTTTATATTGAAATAATATATCAAAATTTCAGTAAATAATGGTTTTTTATTCTATATATGTCGCAATTTAACGCAATATTAGCAAATATCTGCTGTTCATTTTTTGTTATAATTTCCTTATTATCTGCTTTTATAAAAAATAAAAATCATAGAGTGGATAATATGACGTATTAATTTATATATATATCTAATTAGGAGGCAATCATGAAATTTTTTAATCAAATTACCAGAAAATTCACATCTAAAGTAAATAGAGCAATTCACCCTATAAACAAAACTGAAATGATATGTGAAAGAAGCGTTCCTACACATGGGACATATACGTGTATACCTGGTAACACTCATAGTCCACAAAGGTGGCAAACGCACATTCATGATGAAATATCAAAAGCTCAAGCTAAAGATATAGTTGAGCATATTAAAAAGACAGGTGGAGTGCCAAAAGTAGAAGTTATGTGGCACTGTGAAGAAGAAATAGATGAAGCTGGTATTGGAATAATAAATAGATATAAATGGCACGCTAGAGATATTAGCAAAAAAAGCGAAGACGTTGAGAACGCAATGTTTACACCAACTGTCTGATTAAACTATCACGATTATTGGAGAGATATTATGACTTATCATAGAGAGTTTGATTCATCTTAAAAGCCAAAAGTAGCTGTGACTTAAATGAGGTGGTTTGAGAATCGATCCCGGTGAGTCTACCACCATCTCTTTCGCAGCGTGCTATGATATACTCCCTTGTCTGTAATTTAACCCAAAGACCGAGGATATAAAGCTTAATGAGTAATGCTATAGATGATCAAGTGGCAATGCTGTTGTATCGCAAACAGTACGTAATATAAAACTAGAGTGTACGCTGCTCACTCCATTAATGCCTGTTAATTTTCCTAATAAAAAATCCTGATAAGCTTTCAAATCAGGCACAATGATTTTCAATAAATAATCAGCAGATTGTCCTGTAATCAAATAACATTGAATCACTTCCGGTAATAATTGCATAGTTTCTTCAAATGCATTCATAACAGCAGGTTGATGCGTATTTAATCCGACAAGAACGATAACAATTAAGCTCAAGCCTATTTTTTCTGGATTTAAGAGGGTAACTTGCTTGTTAATATAACCATTATCGGTTAATTGTTTTACGCGTCGCAGGCAAGGTGAGGGTGACAATGCTATTTTCTCTGCTAATTCTTGATTAGAGATTTGGCTATCTGACTGTAAAAGCTCAAGTATTTTTTTATCGGTACGGTCTAGCATTTTTTCTCTATAAAATAAATTGTTTTCTATTTCTTAAATTTAGCATTTTAAACCAAATAATTAAAATTATTTGGAATTTAAATTAAAAATTCACTGTATTAAAACAATTTTTTCAATCTAATTTCAAGGAAAATTGGTTAAAATAGTGTATACAACAGATAAACAAGTTTTTTATAAAGCTACTTTGGAGATGTCAAATGACAGCAGTTACTAGAGACTCCATTACTATCTTTGATACCAAATGCTCAATATGATAAAGAAATTGTACTGGAAGCCACTAACATTCTTCTTTGTTCACAATATTCTTTATAAAAGCGCGTATCTTTTGGGAGTCAAGAATGCGCTCAATGCTGTCAACAATAGTTTTTGTTTTGTGATCAAACTCAATATTGACTTTAGAGTTGACTTTTTTATGAGCAAAATTAGTAAGCCTTAATGTTTCTGGGATAAGGTGTAGATAAAATAAGCCTTGTTCGGGTATGGTTTTTCCAACAGTTAAGCTGGAGCCATCTACGGCAATAAAACCTTTAGGTAAAATATAGTTCATCCACTCAGGATTGCATTGTATGATTAGCGTGAGGTTATTATCTTCGCTAATTTTTTGATTAATTGTAGCGGTGCCAAACACATGCCCAGAAACTTCATGTCCACCTATTTCATCTCCTACACGCAAACTGCGCTCAATGCTAACATAACTTCCTAATTGCAAAGTATTTAAAGTGGTTTTATCTAAAGTTTCTTGAATGGCTTGAAAGGAGACACAAGTATTTTCAATGGTTACTACCGTCTGACAGACTCCATCGACTGCTACACTGTCACCTGATTTTAAATTCATGCATAATTCTGAAGATAAGTTTACTGTATAACTTATTAATCCGGGAGCTCTGTTTAAGCTTACCACTTCATATAGGCCTTTAGTTATTCCTGTATACATAATTTATTGCCTTCAAAAAAGAATTTTTACAATTTTAATTCATACTGAGCTTGTGGACAATAATCCTAAAAAACTAGTAGAGCCGACTGCTTTTTTAGGATTATTGTCCATAAGCTCATAACTTCAGCTCATTCAACTCTTATTTTCATCGGTTTGATGCTCTAAAATATCACCTGGTTGGCATTGCAAATAATGACAAATGGCATCAAGAGTGGATAAACGAAGCGCTTTCGCTTTTCCTGTTTTTAATATGGATAAATTTTGTTCTGTTATGCCAATTGCTTCGGCAAGTTCTTTTGAACGAATTTTCCTTTTTGCCAGCATAACATCTAAATTTACAATAATCGTCATTGTTATTCCTTATGCAGTCAGCTGTTGTTCTTCGCGAATCTTGTACCCTTCTAGCATAATCCAAGAAATAAGTATTACCATCAGAGCGACTAAAATAATGCTTAGATTAGTTTGATCAAAGGTTATGGATGAAAAACGATGTCCTGGAGGATTGCGCCAAGTTAATATAAAGCCCATTAATGCTTGATATAGAGCATTAATAATTTGTGTGCCAATAAGGGCATATCCAATATTTCGGATATACCGAACATTGTTCATCGAGAAAATCACTCCTTGCTCGTATAATTTAAATAAACGAATTAAAGAAAAAAGAATATACAATTGAATCAATAACGGCAGGCAGGCGGCTCCTAATGCAAGCACTTTTTCTGAGGTGTTCAGTGGATGCAAAATCATACCAGAATAAGCAGCAGGAAGATAATTAAGATTAATCACTTTTGCCGCTATTTCAAAAAAATTATCTGATGTAACCCCCAGAGTCATTTGAAAAGTACCCGCTGATTTTATCCATACTAGGAGTAGCAACAAAGGTAAAATAACAAATAAAGCTTGAAATAATACTCTAAAAAATAAACTGGTTTTTTTAATTTTATTCATTTTTTTCTCACTAAAAAATTGATGCTTTACTCTAAGCAAAAAGTCTAAATAAGTCCGCTTAGGCTTTTCGATAAGCAAAACAAATATAATTCAATTATTATCGAATATCAATAATAATTGGTTAAATAAATATAATTAATTATTGTAAAATAATTTATTTGGGACTAGCCAGGATTGAGTAAAACTCCAAAGTCGAGGCAAAAAAATGTTTTAATGAGAACGTTTAGAGCTTAGTGGGCAATGCTATATACCTAAAATGTTTCAAGATGCGAGGTTTTGGGTCTAAATGACCGAATTTTAATGAAGCCTCATAAGTTCTGTGGCGCTAAAATGAGATGACTTTGAGCAGAAGCTCAAAAATTCATCTCAACGTAGTATCGAATAGAGTTTATTTTTTATGATAAGCTTTTTCACCCATAATCCAAGTTTGATCAACATCTCTGTCATCACCTAAAATCATAATGGAAAAGAGTAAATTTGCTGCTTGCTCTATAGTGGTAGGTCCGTTTTTATCAACCATTTTTGAGGTTTGCCACGCCGCGGCTTTTTGACCAGAGGTCCAATCTAGTACTACAAAATCAGCCTCTTTACCTAAATCAAAATTGCCAATTCGATCATCTAAATATAAAGCTTGCGCGCCACCTAATGTGGCAGAAAAAAACGCTCGGTAGGGAGATAATTTATTACGCTCTGCTTCAGCAGCATCAAAAAAGCGCGGATTGACACTACCATCAAGCAGTGTGTTATTACACATTCCCACTTTATATGCCTCATCAAGTACATTAAGCAAAGAAAATTTGTCGCCAGCACCTACGTCACATCCAATCGAAAAGCGCACTCGATGTTCTGGGTCCGTTACTTTACCAAGTCGAAATAAACCACTTCCTAAAAATAAATTAGATAAGGGGCAAAAGGCTACAGCTCCACCCGCTTTAGAAAGACGTCTATATTCATCATCGGAGGTCCAAACAGAATGACCTCCAGTAAATTTAGGTCCAACTAAATTGTATTTTTCAAAAGCAGCAAGATAATCAGCTGTTTCATGATGTGTATTAGTATCTCTAATTTCATGAGGGTTTTCATTTAAATGGGAGTTGACCCATACATCGGGATACTCTTTTTTTAATCGTTCACAGGCAGACATCATTTCATGAGTACACCCTAGAGGGAAGCGAGGAGTTATTGCATAAAGGTTTCTTCCTCGGCGATGCCATTTTTCCAGTAATTGTTTACTGTCCTTATAAAAATTTTCGGCTGAATCGTAAGAGCCTTCTGGAGCAAAGCGATCAATACCGGTTAAACCTCCAATGACTAACATATTTCGACGCGATGCTTCTTCAAAAAATACTTCGGTACATACAGGCGCATGCGTTAAAAATGTTTGTGCGGTGGTTGTTCCTCCGGCGAGCAAATCATCAAAGAAATGCTTGGCTCCTTCTTTGGCGTAATCTGGGTCACTGTATTTTCTTTCTTCTGGGAAAATTCCATCCAAAAGCCACCCTAAAAGTTGTTGGCCATATACTCCCAATACTCGAGTTTGAGGCATATGAATATGTCCATCAATAAAACCTGGTAAAATAATTCTTTCTTTAATATGAGTAATAGGAAGATTGGGAAATTTTGTTGAAATAGCCTCAAAAGGGCCAAAAGCTTGAATGATTCCTTTGTCTACCACTAACAATCCATCTGGATAAAAACGAGCAGATTTTTGCTCATTCCCTACATGCTTCCATGGATCATCAATAAAATCAAAAAAAATTCCTCTAATTCCTTTAGCAGTCATATTATTCGTTTAATTCCTTTAGCAGTCATATTATTCGTTCTCTCTATGATTAATAGCAAAATTTAAAACACTAAATTGTCTATAAAAAGATAAACTAGTATTTAAAATTATCTACATTTAGTCTAGCAGAGAAATTAATATTTGCTTTTAAGAGCTGATGCGCATCAGCTCTTAAAGCAAGAAGTACATTAAGATGCTGAAGCACTGTCTTTAACGAAATACAAGAGCAAGATAGAAAAAATGATAAAGAAAGGTAAAATCCATAAATAAGTATAAAAACTGGTAGAAAGAACGGTTAAAAACAAATAAGGAATAAATAACATTAAGGTATTAAAGATAAAAACTGCAGTGTTGGTGACGCTAATAGCTACCCCTCGTGTTGCATTGGTAGATATTTCACTTACTATGGTGTAGAACAGCATTGCTCCAGATAAGAAAAATCCGATAAAAAATGAAATGACTTGAGAAATAATCAGTGTATTGATTTTAAAATGAGGCAGATAGATTCCCATCAACAGAACCATAACACCAATACATAAACTCACATGGATTACCATAACTCTTGATTTAACTATATTAGAAATCCAGCCTAGCAAAGGTGTTCCTACTCCGATACCTGCAAGCATCATACCACTGATAACTACAGCATCTAATTTATTCACAGAATAAAAGGATTGCACTCTAATATACCAAAGTCCTGCATAAGCTAATAAAACACCAAATGATGTTGCCGCAGCAATAGAGCAGAGCACGATTTGTTTGTTTTTAAAAACAGTTGATAGAGAGCGTCCTAGGGAGATATTTTTTTCCCGTTGAAAAGCTGCTGGAGAGGTGATAATCATTAAAGCAAGAGCTAATAAAATAAATCCAAAAATTGCCAAAGCATAATAAATTTGATTCCAGCTATGTGTGGTTAAAATTATTGTAAAATAATAATGAATGATTCCTGCTAATACACAAGAAAGTGTTTGTGTTAGGCCAAATAAAATAGGAAACGTTTTGCTAGAAAACCATTGTGAAATTAAAACGGCTGCGGCAATAAATGCAAAAGCACCACCAACACCTTGCATGAAATTGGATAAAGCATATAAAACAAGATTATTAGCTAGCGAAGTTAATATGTTGCCTAGGGCTAGTAAAAAAATTCCACTTCCGACAACGAAACGCGCATTAAATTTATCTAACAAATAGCCACCGGGTATTTGCATTAAAGCAAATCCTAAAATAAATGCTCCTGTCGCCATCGAAACCCCCAGATCACTTACATGCATAGAGGCTTGAATAGCATTTGAAAACACGGCAGACGCTGTATTAAGGCAAAAAGCATAAACAACAAATAAAGTGGCAATAAACCAAATAATCCATCCATGTATTTTATTCATTAGCTATTCCTTTTTGCAGTGATTAAAATTATCAGTGTTAAACTCTATGCCATTAAGTTAAGCCCTTGATCTCGCTCTACGTCGTCTTTCTCCGGCTTGACCTGAGGAGGACGAGGCAGAACCTTGGATTGTTCGCTCAAGCTGAAAGATGATGAGAGTCTGGATTTTCTTAACTTAATGGCAGTGGATTCCTGTATATCCTCTGATCGAATACTATAAATTATAGTCTAGCGATAAAAATTAATTAAAACAATATGATAAAAGTCTAGTGCAACCTGCTTCACTAGCTTAAAGCTAAAATAGAATGATTATTAGAATCTTGTTCTATGTTGTCATTGGAGATCTGAGAACGCAGAATATGTAAGCGGTCTATTGACTCTTCCGGTCAAGCCGGAAGATGATGAATACAAATTAACTTGATTTTTTAGAACATTGGCTACATTGAGTACATTGTTTATTTGAATGATTGCAAGTACAAGTACATTTGTGCGCGTTGTTTTTCGATGTTGTTTCCGGTTTATCTGTACAACCACAAGCAAAGCTATTCATAGAAAAAGAAACAAGACAAAGGGCTATTAAACATAATTTTTTCATTCATCACCTCAATAAATATAAATAAGTTAAGCATCCTATCATTGGAACAATAAAATGCAAGTGCATGAGAAGAATGTCATAGCAAATGTTTACCCTGGTTTACTCTAGGAGAATGTTAAGATTTTCTGATTATTATGTTATATTCTAGAAATGAACATTATCAGTTTAATTCTTTTATTAATAACGCAACTTGGCTATGCTTTTTCTTGCTATGAGCCACGGATTATTCATCAGCTGCCTATTCAATTTGATAAAGAGCGCATTAAATTAACGCGCCAATATCAATTGACTCATTATGGAATTAATTCTAAATCGATTAAAATTGAACCTAAGATGATTGTTTTACATTGGACTTGTATTGCTGCCTTGAGTGTTAATTTTCGAGTTTTTAATTCAACAGCACTGCCATCTAATTCACCAAGACGCAAAGATCTTCCGGGTGATCTCAATGTATCTAGCCATTTTTTAGTAGATAGGGACGGTAGTATTTATCAACTAATGCCTGACGATTGGATGGCTCGTCATGTGATTGGCTTAAATCATAATGCTATTGGCATTGAGAATATAGGTGGTATTGATGGGAAAGATGATCTTACTGAAGAGCAAGTAAAATCAAATGCTTTTTTAGCGTGTTATCTAAAGAAAAAATATCCAGCGATACGCTATTTAATAGGGCATAACGACTATTTACAATTTAAAAATACAGCCTTATGGTTAGAAAAAGATCCTAATTATCAAACAGATAAAAAAGATCCCGGTCTTACTTTTGTTGCTAAAGTTAAAAAAGCAATCGCTAATTCTTAAACCTAGAAAAGCAGTTAATGGCTCAGTAAGCTCTCGGAGAAGACTCCACTGCCCTAATATAGCTTGCCCACAAAGTTTTAGACGAGGTGTATTTGAATGAGGCGAAGGAGTGCACCTCAGTACATGGCTGAAGCCGAATGAGCTGAGCGGTTTATTCTTTTTGGTATAAGCCCGTTAATACAGCACTACCAATGACATGGCCAGTCATTGCATCTAGAGCCGTGTTTGCTGCTACTCCATTAGTTAAATTAAGCGTTTTATCCAGTGCATATAAAGTAAATACATAGCGATGAGCTCCCAGCGGAGGACAAGGACCTTGATATTTTGCATTTCCCCAACTATTTAATGCTTGTAAAGCTCCTTCTGGAGTAGAGTTAATTTCTAAATTAGTTATTGAGGGAGAAATATTAAACAGAATCCAATGTGTCCACGATCCTGAGGGGGCGTCAGGATCTTCGACTACGAGAGCTAAGGATTTTGTTTTTTCAGGTAGCGCACTCCAAAATAAAGGAGGTGATTTATCAGCGCCATTACAAGTAAACTCTACTGGAATCATGCTGTTTTTTGAAAAAGCTGGACTGGTTAAAGAGAAGTCTGCAGCCCAACTATTAAAAGAGTTACTTAGCAAGAACAATAATAAAAAAATAGATCGGTTCATGATTATTTTTCTCCAGTAATTAAATAGATACTGAGATTAAATTGATATTCACCCTGATATTTTATTTGGCATTCATTATGATAATATTGGACCATTGCTTCATTAATTAAGGGAATTTCCTCATCAGCCACTTGCCCTTGAAAAAAAGCAATCCCATTTACAAATTTTCTAAAGATTTCCAATGAAGGAAGAATAAGTTGATGTTTAGATCGCTCTATAATGAAGTGCTTATAAGGTATATCAGTTAATTTTTCCTCTAAATGATCCAATTTACTGTAATCAACCGGGGATCTAAATTGAGCTAGCGAAGGAAATTGTTGACTTTCTTTAACGGCATAATAAGTTCTAATAAAGGGATCATCTCCCACAGGAAATAAAGCAAATAACTTAGCTCCTTTTTTTAAAGCATCGAAGATATTAAAAAATGCTTTATGTATGTCTTGAGCCCACTGTAAACACCAAAAAGAGACAATATAATCAAATTCTTCATGAAAGTTCATTGTTAATACATTCATTTGTTGAGTGGAAAAATTCGGATAAATAACTTTAATTTCTTCCGCTAACTGCAACATATTAGCAGAGGCATCAAGACCTAATAGACTACCCTGAGGCAATTTTTCTACTATTTTTTTACTGAACTTTCCATTGCCACAACCTATATCAAGTACCTTATCAGTAGGCTGTATGGTTAATCGGTTAAGATAGGTCTCTGCAATAGTTGCTTGAATATAAGAGCCTATAGCATAAGCTGATGCTGGCCATTCCTGATTAAACATAGCTACTCCCTTGAGTTTTTTCGTAATTCCTTTTTTTACTTACTTTATATTATATACCCTAATATCTATTATTATTTGCATCTTGTAAGGGAGTCTGTAATTATCCATTAGCAGAGTGCATTAAAAATGTTTATTAAGTAAATTAAGAGGTTGGCTAATGAAGATTTTGAATAATAAGAATATTCTAATTACAGGGGCTTCTAGCGGAATAGGCCAAGCATGCGCACGTTTATTGGCTCGTGAGGGCGCACGCTTAATTCTGACTGCTCGGCGTGTAGAGCGTTTAACGGCACTGCAAAAAGAGCTACAAACTCAATATAATACAGATTGTTTTTTGCTTCCCTTAGATGTTCGTTCAAGACAGCAAGTACAGAGTCAATTACAGTCTTTACCTGCAGTTTGGCAATCTATTGATATTTTAATTAATAATGCTGGTTTAGCCTTAGATACTTTACCCTTGGCTGAAGGGATTGAAGATCATTGGGATACAATGATAGACACCAATATCAAAGGACTATTATATGTAAGCAAAGCGGTTTTACCTGCTATGTTAGAGCGCAACAATGGGCATGTTGTAAATATTGGATCAATTGCTGGTCATGAGTGTTATCCTAATGGGAATGTGTATGCTGCAACTAAACATGCAGTACATGCACTGTCTAAATCGATGCGACTTGATATGCAAGGATCTGCTATTCGAGTGACAGAAATTGCACCTGGTGCAGTAGAAACAGAATTTAGTATTGTACGCTGGAAGGATGAGGAGAGGGCTAATGCATTTTACAAAGACTTTCAACCTCTATCTGCAGAAGATGTCGCGGATAGTATTTTCTATTGTATAAGCCGTCCCCCTCATGTCACTATTGAACAAATGATTATCATGCCAACAGTTCAAGCTTCTGCAAACCATTTATTCAGGGGCGGACGAAATAAATAATTGTATAAATATTTTACACATCCAGTATTCATAGTCTATTATTAATACATATAGGTAATGACTGTTCCTAGCTGAACCAGAAATAAGTTTAGAAAAGGAAGTCGCTTTTGGTGAGTGGTGTGTAAGCCCACACATGATAGTGGGAAACCTAAAGTTTGCCATAGACTGCCATTATGTAAAGTCATTGCGGCTCAGTGACTGGGAGGTCGTTGCCTGTACTTATACTGATTTAAATGTACCTCGTATAAAGTTCAAAAATAGATAACTTGCTGTTTTTTCTTATCGAATACCATAAAATAATATATAATTAAATCATTATGATTATTTATTTTTCTTTATGTTTATTAAAAGCCTAATAAAAAGCTTTTCTTCCTGGAGCTCTTCTAAAAATCGTCTTGCGGTTCCGGTGAGCATTGCTGATTTCGATGTTTATAAAGAACAAGAAATTCCGGAAGAGATTGCGCGAAAGATAAGCGAAGCTACTTCTAGTGTGCGTATGTGTTTTTATAAATTTCATGCCAGTTCTAATGGTGGTAGTAAAATTATCAAGGCATTTAAGGCTCTGGCTGAAAAATCATCCGAAACTCAACCTATTCATGTAAGTATTTTATTAAATGAGCGAGGAGTTTTTGCTCAGCAGCTGTATAAAGTAAATGAAAAAAGTGGTTTAGAAGAATTAGCTGCTTTGCAAAAACAGTTTCCTCATTTCAAAATAAAAATACATTATCATCGAGCCAAAGCGCTAGATACGTATCATGCTAAGACAATTGTTATCGATCCTGATCAGCGATCACCCCATATTTTTTTCTGTGGAGGTGATATACAAAAAGCGAATGATCCGGCTCGTCATCAATATGAAACAGCATTGATGGTTCAAAGTAGAGAAATGGCACTGGTCGCTGCAAGAGATTTTGATAATTTAGTACATGCTGTATCTACTCAAGTAAATAATTCTTTTGCTTCAATGATGCAGAGGTTAACTCGCTCGGACTTATTAACTACCCAAGCAACGAAAGCTACTCATAATGCTTTATACCTAAGTAGTCGAGCACAGGGTAATCCTTTGAATGCATGGGGTATGTCTCCGTTTAAAAAAGCACTTATAGAAAGTATTCAAGATGCAAAAAGTGAAATTCATTTGCTGACACCCAATTTGAATGATAAAAATATTATTTATGAATTAGCTCAAGCTGCAAATCGTGGTGTGCAAATTAAATTAGTGATGGGAAAACATCATAACGATCAGGTAGAACAATTTTTTGGTGGCACTAATTTAAGTAATATTAACTACCTAGATTCTTTAATTAATAAAAAACACAAATCCTTTTTACGGATACATTGGGCAAAGAATCCAAAGACCAATACCCTAGTATTACATGGAGATGAATATACCATGCATGGAAAGTTTTGCATGGTGGATAAAAAGTTATTATTAATGGGCTCTTCGCCTCTAGATAAACAAGCGATGCAATGTTCGCGCGAAATTGATGCCGTAATGCAAATACCTAGCTCTAAAAAAGCAGACGATATTTTAAATAAATTATTTAATACACCTTATGCATTAGGTGGAGATTATTACGTAGATAAAATAATTAACCTTCTTGCCAAAGAGCATCGGCGTTTGCTGCACTATTCAGATCCCATTGCTCAAAATAAGGTAATTGCTTTAGAGCGAGTGCTCACTGAATTAAATGCCCCAAGCGTTACTGCTACGATGGCATTGACGATGCTGAATGATATACGTCCTGTAATAAAAGTAAAAAGACATTCATGGCATTGGGTTGAACCTAAATCATTGAAAACTTTAGATCAATGTAGGATGTTATGTACGTGTTCTTCAAGTGCTTTAGATGATGAAGAATATAGACAGGCTACTTTAATAAAAGAACAATTAAACGCTCCTTTGTATAATTCAGTTCAAAGAGAAACAGAACAAAAAAATAAGGTAAAATCATTTGAAGTAGAGCACACAACATTTCGGAACAACTCTTCGCCGTTTCGTTAAATCCCCTTTCTTTTTGATTAAAAATTAATCTTAACGTATAATTAATATACTCTTATTGGCTGGGATGCAAATATGAATAAATTAGGCCTTGCAATGGTTGTCAGTACTCCTTTATTACTTTTAGCGGGTTGTGTCACCACAGTAGATACTGTAGGGGTTAATACAGTAGTTTATAACCCTGGCTATGCCGTAGTGTACGATCCAGGTTATAGTGATGATTATGTGTACTCCGTAGGATATTATAATAATCGTCCATATTGGGGAAATAACTATTACTATTACAATACAGGTTATGTATGGGGAGCTAATGGTTATTGGGGTGGTGGCTTCTACAATGGATATTAGTTAATAGTCATCTAATTACTGGACTGCGGAATACCGAGTGTAAAGCAAGTTGGGTCATTTTAACCTAATGGCGCTGCCTTAAGGACGTTTTTCCTGCTTTACGCTGAACCGTTCGGCCTGAGGAGGAAGCGGCAAGCTTCCGTCTCGAAGGCGTGATGCGGTGCTAAGCCTTCGAGACGCTGCTATCGCTGCTCCTCAGGCCGAACGGTTTCGGTGTAAAACCTCTTAACTTAACGACAGTGAAAGGAGGTAGAAAGCTGGGATAAAGCCTTAAGGCAGCGCCATTAGGTCATTTTGACCCAACATAAAATTATTCTTTTGCACGAGAAACGTATTCACCTTTGCGGGTGTCTACTTTAATTAATTCTCCAGTTTGTACAAATAAAGGGACTCGTACTACAGCACCAGTTTCTAAAATAGCTGGTTTGCCACCACCGCCAGACGTGTCGCCGCGTACTCCAGGATCAGTTTCTGTGATAGCTAGAATAACAAAAGTAGGTGGCAGCACTTGAATTGGTTCATTATTCCATAAAGTAATCACGCAAATATCTTGATCTTTTAGCCATTGAGCTGCTTCTCCGACTATAGCTTCGCTCATTGCATATTGTTCAAAATTATCAGGAACCATGAAATGCCATTGTTCGCCATCGTTGTAGAGGTATTGCATTTCAACATCAGCCACATCAGCAGAAGAAAGAGTCTCGTTTGATTTAAATGTCCGCTCAACAACACGACCAGTTTTTAAATTACGAATTCTAATTCGAGTAAAAGCCTGTCCTTTTCCTGGTTTAACAAACTCACAATCAATAATATTGCACGGGGCATCGTCGATCATTACTTTCAAACCATTTTTTAATTCGTTCGTGCTATAGGTTGCCATTCGTTCTCCATAGTTGAGATTTTGTTTTATTTTCGCTAAAGTTCGCACAGTTTATCAAGTCTGTACAATTAATGCGAGATTCCTCTTTGAGTTGGCAAAAAAAATTAGCGCAGGGCTTTTCTTCGGCAAATGAATTATTAAGCTACTTAGGATTACCTGCTTCAAATACGAGTTTAGTTGAAAAGCAGTTTTCAAGCCGCATTCCATTGAGTTTTGCGCGACGAATGCAAAAAGAAAATCCGCAAGATCCTTTATTATTGCAAGTGTTAGCATCTCAGCAAGAATTGGAAGAAGTTCCTGGTTATGGTGTTGATCCATTAGATGAAGCTCAATCAAATCCTCTAAAAGGATTAATACATAAATATCATGGGCGAGTTTTATTAACACTCACGGGTGCTTGTGCAGTCAATTGTCGCTATTGTTTCCGACGTCATTTTCCTTATCATGATAATAATCCTGGTCGTTTAGGTTGGGAGCCAGTGATTGAGTACTTGAAAAAAGATCCTACTATTACAGAGGTCATTTTAAGTGGTGGTGATCCTTTGCTAGCGAGTAATTTAATGATAGAGCAGTTGCTGCGCATGCTTGAAGAAATTCCTCATCTCCACACACTGCGGATTCATTCTCGTATTCCAGTGGTGTTTCCTGAGCGTATTGATACAGAGTTACTTCATTTATTAAAAACGTCACGTTTAAATAAAGTGGTTGTTCTGCATTGCAATCATGCACAAGAGCTTGATGATGAAGTAAAACAAGTATGCGAGCAATTAAAACAAGTTAATTGTCATTTGTTGAATCAATCTGTTTTATTGGCAGGGATTAATGATGATCCAGAATTATTAAGTACCTTAAGCCAGACTTTATTTTCTTATGGAGTTTTACCTTATTATTTACATGTATTAGATAAAGTAAAAGGTGCTGCACATTTTGATCTTCCTCGGAATAAAGCAAAAGCAATCTATAAACGCTTACAAGCTTTATTACCAGGATATCTGGTTCCTCGATTAGCTTGCGAAGAACCGGGGAAATTAAATAAAACTTTAATTCTAGAAAACGCCGTTGAATCCTAGCAAGTTATTTTTTCTGGCCCCCTTAATTAAATAGCGTTTTCTTTATCCTCATAAAGCGTAATTAATTTTTCTTGTGCACTGTTATTGCCTTCAACGCAGGGTTTATAGCTACCATTACTTTGCATTTCCCACGTATTACTGTTGTCTTTTAAGTAGTTTTTTATGATTTCATTTTTAATTCGTTTACGGCATTCTTCATTAAAAATAGGAAACATGATTTCAATTCGGTTATACAGATTCCGTTCCATCAAATCAGCACTAGAGCAAAAATAATGTTCAGTATCTAGAATACGAAAATAATATATTCGATGATGTTCTAGAAAACGCCCCACAAAAGAGAGCACGCGAATATTATCTGATACTCCTTCTAGTCCAGGCTTTAAACAACAGACGCCTCGGACTAATAAATTAATTTTTACTCCTGCTTGAGATGCCTTGTATAATGCTTGAATGGTTATTTTATCCGTCAATCCATTTACTTTAATTAGGATTTCAGTTTCTTGACCATTAGCTGCTGCATTAGTACATTCGTCAATCAGCTGTAATAAGGTTTTTTGTAGAGTAAAAGGAGCGTGACTTAAGGCTTTTAATTTGACTACTCGCCCTAAGCCGGTTAATTGCTGAAATATAATTTGTACATCAGAGGCAATAGTTGGTTCACAAGTAAGCAAGCCTAAATCAGTATATCTTTTTGCTGTTTGTTCATGATAATTCCCGGTACTTAAATGTACATAACGCTTCAATTTGCCGTGGGTCCGTCGTACTATTAAGGTCATTTTTGCATGCGTTTTATAACCTACAACTCCATATAAAACTAAGACGCCTGCTGCATGAAGTTTATTTGCTAATTTTAAATTGGACTCCTCATCAAAACGGGCTCTTAATTCTATAACTGCTGTGACCTCTTTGCCTGAATGCGCAGCATCCACTAAAGCATCCACCATGATTGATTCAGAATGAGTCCGGTATAAAGTCTGGTTAATTGCTAAAACATTGGGATCGCTGGCTGCTTGGCGTAGAAAATCAATTACTAGATCAAAGCTTTGATAAGGATGGTGTAATAAAATATCTTGATTATCGATAATATTAAACAAATTGCGTTCGCCATGGGGGAACGTTGGATACTGGGCAATAAAAGATGGATAATTTAAATCGGGTCTATCTATGCTATTGATAGCATTCATATAACGCTGAATATTAACCGGGCCATCACAGAAATAGGTGTCTTCATAATGTAAATGATATTTTTGCAATAAAAAATCCGTAATTTGTTCAGGGCATTGGTTTTCAATTTCCAAACGAACTACATGCCCATAGTGGCGAGAAAAAATTTCTCGTTGTACAGCTTTGGCCAGATCATCAATTTCCTCTTCACGTAAGAACAAATCGCTATTTCTTGTTAACCGAAAAGAATAACACCCGCTAATCTCCATGCCGGGAAATAAGCTATTGACATGAGTTTTTATAATTGAAGACAAATAAACAAAATAGTGACCATCTCCACATAATTCAGAAGGAAGATGAATCATCCGAGGTATAGTCCGAGGGGCATGGACTACAGCGTAATCAATGTTTCTTTCAAAAGCATCTTTACCACTTAAAGAAATAATAAAATTTAAACTTTTATTAATTAATCGAGGTAAGGGATGGGCAAGATCTAATGCGATAGGACTAATAATGGGCTGAATTTCATGTTTAAAATAATGTTTGGCCCAAATATGAATGTCATCTGTCCATTGATGCGTATCTAGAAAATGAATATTTTCTTTGCTTAAAGCAGGAAGCAGTTGCTTATTAAAAATGCTATATAACTCATCAATCAGTAAATGTACTTTTTGACTGATCTGGCTGTACACTTCATCTGGGCGCAAACCATCAATAGTAAGTTTTCTTGATGACATAGCAATTTTTTCTTTAAGACCTGCTACTCGTATTTCAAAAAATTCATCTAAGTTGCTACTGCAAATACTAAGAAAACGCATCCTTTCTAATAGAGGAACACGTTCATCCTTAGCGAGCATTAAGACCCGTTGGTTAAATGCTATCGCAGAAAATTCTCTGTTAATATAGTACTCGGGATTATCCAATAATATATTATCCATCTGCACTTCAATTCCTTATTTAACGCTATATTAAAAAATAACTCACGGCAATAAACGCAAGAAAACCGTAAAATGGTGATAAATCCCAAAAGGCTAAAGCTAAAAAAAAGATAAAACAGCTAATAGCAATGGGAAGGGAATAATTAAGATTTACAATGCTTTGCGCAATAGAGAATGTTGCTGCTGCCAATAAGGCAAGCGCTCCATATTGAACAGCAATCATTATTTTTCGTGTTATAGGCCCATCATGGCTTGTTAACCAATGATATCCCAGTGCTGCCAAAATTAAACCCGGAACATTAAGTGCCAATACTGCAACAATGAGGCCAGCAATTCCTGCAGCTTTATATCCAATTAAAGCCGATAATTTTACTGCTGTTAATCCTGGAAAAAGAAAACTGGTACCCACCATGGCAACGAATTCTTCAGGACTTATCCAATGACGATAATTTACTGCTTCATATTCTAGAAGCTTCAGCATAGAATTACCTCCACCTAAAGAGATGAGGCCAATTTTTGTGAAGCTATAAAAAAGTAAGAGTAAGTTATTCATAATGTTGGATGAATTTTTTTAGGAAACTCACATAATCCTCAGTATTTTTTTTTCCCAATAAATGGGTGCTGATGGATTCCACTAAAACGCGGGATCTTCCTTCAACACATAGTGTAAAATAATTTATTGAATTTATTTCAATTTTTGCTAGCTCTAATTTAACATTAGGTTGTGTAGAAAATTTATAGCTAAAAGATTCTTTTTTGACAGAAATTGGTTTGCTTTGTTTTGATTCAAGCATGATGTTTTTTATATCTGCTTTGAATTCCTCATGAGGTGGTTTATTTAAGTCAGAGAGATTTAGCTTTTGTCCAAAGCCTAAAGAATAGCGCCCTTTTTTAATTAAAGGTTTATAAATCAACTCATTACGCCTGTTTTTTATATTATAATTTTGCTTTAGAAGATAATATTCATCTTTTTTTTGTTTGTGTTGATAATGAGTCAACTCAAGCAAAGATTTATCTAAAAGATTCAAAGAGATAATTTCTGTTTCTGACCAGAAAAAGCGAGCTTCCCATTTTAATTCATCTTCTTTTTCTTTAGCTAAATTAGATAAAGTAAAATTAGAGCTAGAAGTGAATTCAAAATTCCAAACCAGCCTGTTCGTCATAAAGCCTGTTAGTGTCATTAGAATATAAAAAGTATATACTAGTATATTATCTTGGGTATATATACCCCTAATTATTCAAAATGTTATTTTTGGTCTTTTGCTTTTCACGTTAAAGCTGTTAACGCAAAAATCAAGCTGTCCAAAACATGGCATTGTGAATGATTAGGGGTGTGGAAAGACAAATAATAAAAAGCAAGGGAAGGTATTCTAATGGCTATTCTACTATTTTTAGTTTATGTACTTTTTACTTTGATTGTTCTCTATCGAGCAGCAAGTCCAGTTGTATGGGAAATTGGTAGCATAGTGTATTTAATTGCAGCTACTTTTTTTATTGGAATGCCTTTAGTACCTGGTATATTAATTTGGACCTTTGTTCTTATTACTTTATTTGTCTTGTTAATAGAAGATGCGCGTATTGTACTCGCAGATCGTTTTTATAAAAAAGCAAGTAAATCTATTCCTAAGCTATCTAAAACAGAAGAAGAAGCGTTGAATGCAGGAGATACTTGGCTAGAGCAAGATATTTTTACCGGAACTCCAAACTGGGAACGCTTAGCAAATGTCGCTACTGAATTGTCAGCAGAAGAACAATCTTTTCTTGATAATGAAACACAAGCACTTTGCTCGATGTTAGATGAATGGGAAATTGCTCAAGAAGGTGATTTATCTAATAAAGTATGGGCTTATATCAAAGAACAAGGTTTTTTTGGTTTAGTCATTCCCAAAGAATATGGTGGAAAAGGGTTCTCAGCAAGAGCGCACTCAGAAATTGTGATGAAAATTGCTAGCCGTTCTGGAGTAGCAGCGGTAACTGTGATGGTGCCTAATTCTTTAGGACCAGGTGAATTAATTAATTATTATGGAACAGAAGAACAAAAAGCCTATTATTTACCCCGTTTAGCGAAAGGAATTGATATTCCTTGCTTTGCTTTAACTGAGCCAGAAGCTGGCAGTGATGCTACATCTATCCAATCAGAAGCAATAGTAGTTAAAAAGACAGTCGATGGTAAATCAATTCTTGGTCTTAACATTACTTTAGATAAACGATGGATTACTCTGGCTCCCGTTGCTACGTTAATTGGTTTGGCTGTTAATTTAAAAGATCCTGATGGTCTTTTACAGGGTGAAGGGCATGAAGGAATAACTTGTTTATTAATTCCTCGAGATAGTAAAAATTTACAAATAGGTAATCGTCACTTACCAGCTAATCAACCGTTTATGAATGGCACTTTACGGGGTAAAGATATTTTCGTTCCTATTACGACTATAATTGGTGGCCAAAAGAAAGCGGGTTCTGGTTGGCAGATGCTTGTTGAATGCTTATCTATAGGTCGTTCTATTTCTTTGCCTGCATTAGGCTCTGCTTCTTCAACAGTTTCTTATTTAACTACAAGCGCCTTTGCACGAACGCGTCGTCAATTTAACGTAGAATTAGTACAATTCGAAGGTATTGTTGAAAAGATTGCTGAAATTGCAGGTTTAAATTATATCATCAATGCAACACGTCTATTAACAGTAGCCGCTGTGAATGAACATAAAAAACCTTCGGTAGCTTCGGCTATTACCAAATATTTTAATACAGAATTAGCGCGAATTGTGATTAATAATGCTATGGATGTCCATGCAGGGCGAGGTGTGGTAGTTGGTCCGCGTAATTATTTAACGAATTTTTATGTGGGGGCGCCTATTTCTATTACAGTGGAAGGGGCCAATATCATGTCGAGAAATTTATTAATTTTTGGCCAAGGATCTATGGCTTGTCATCCTTTTATAAGGGATGAATTTTATGCTGTTTCCAGTGAAAATAAAGAAGCTTTTAGAACAATTATTTGGAAGCATATTGCTTATTTCTTACAAAACATGGCAAAAAGTATTTGCTCTGCTTGGAGTGGTGGTTTTTTTATTGCGGCACCTAAAGGTCCAATGAAAAGAGAATATCAGCGCTTAGCACGTTTAAGTCACGCTTATGCCTGGTTGGCTGATTTTGCACTTATTTATTTAGGAGGTAATTTAAAAAGAAAAGAGCGATTATCTGCTCGTTTAGCTGATGGAATGTCTTACTTGTATATGGCAATGGCCGTGTTAAGGAGTGTACAGCTAAATGAAGATCATAAAGACGAACAACTGCATGCAAAATGGGCGCTGGATTACTGTTTTTATCATGCCCAAAAATCAATGCTTCAGTTTTGTTCTAATGTTCCTTCTAGACTTTTAGGCTTCGTCATGCGTCTCATTGCTTTTCCTTTTGGACAAACCATGGCGTATCCTTCTGATAAATTAGATAATAAATTAGCTCATGTAATGACTAGTAATAATAATTATCGTGAAAGGATAAAACAGTATATTTATTTAAGTGGTGATGAAAAACAGCCAGTTGATAGAATGGAGCACTGTTTACAATTAATTATTAATTCAGATGATTTATTCAAAAAAATTGCTGATTTGAAACGTTTTAAAGGGATTCAATTAAAAGAAAAATTAGAGGAAAAAGTAGCTAAAGGGGAGTTGAATACTCAAGAAATGGAGCTGATCTTGAATGTTGAACAAGCGCGATTTGATGCTATTTTAGTAGATGAATTTGACTTTGATGCGATGAAGAAAAAAAGCTTTTCTTCTCTTATTGATACCATTGTATCTCCACTAAAACAGAATAAATAATTAAGGAATTCTAGGAGCTGTTGACCTTTTATCTTTAGGAGCTCTCTGTCCTGCAACGTGTTCGCGGGATCCAGAGGTCTTGTTTGATAAACAGACTTATCGCATAGAAATAGATCTCAATGGATCCCGCGAACACGTTGCAGGACAGCGAAATCTGAAGTGCCAACAGCCCCTATCTTTTTTTTGCTATAATTTAAAAAATAAATAGAAATTGAGGAATAAATGGCCAATGAGAGTTTTGGAATAACGAAGGAAGTTATAGAACTTGCTTCTCTTTCAGGAAAAGGTATCGAATATTTATATGAGCGTATGGAAAAGAAAATACAGGATTCAAAATTAGAGCGGTTTGATGATCCTGATTTACTTAATTCTGCAAAAATGATGCTAGACAAATTAGCTAACTTGGTCAAATTTGTAGAATACCAATTACGTGCAAATGCTGGTGCCTGGAAAGGAGAAACCTCTGCTCTTGCTATCGCATTTGAGAAATTGCAGACAAATCTAGCTATAGAGAGTATAAAAACCATAAAAGAGGATGATGTAAAAAATCCAATTATTATGAATATAGCGGTAAAGGATGGAGCAGTTTTAAGAGAGTATGAGAAAGATACAAAAGCAGCAATTAGCAAAGCTCCTGAGGTTGAACGTGTTTCAGAAAATCAACAAAAAGGATTTAATTAGATGGCTACTGTTGATGAAAAAACAACCGACGCTTTAGATAATATATTTAACGCATGGTTAGCTTCTCATGGAATGCTAAGTCAAGATGGAATTTTATATCTAGCAGATAAGCAGGGACGAGTTTTGCGTGATAATCAAGACGCGCCACAAATAATTGACAGCGATCAATTTAAATTTTTACTGGTTGATCCAGAAAGAGGATTGCAAGCTTATGCTGCAAAGCATGGTCTCCAATTAAAACCTAATTTAGTGGATTTTCCTGAAGGTTAGTTAGTGATTACTCTCATGGTTTGAATGATTAAAATTATTAACTGCTTGCAGTCGTTCTAAAGAGCCGATGTCAAACCAGGCTCCATTATAAATCTCTCCAGTGGCTTTTTCTTCTTGAGCATAACGACGAATTAGATAGGAAACTGAATAGCGTCCTTGAGGTAAATTATGAAAAATTTGAGGATTATAACAAGCGATCCCTGCAAACGTATAATCTTTCGATGAGTTATTAAGTAGTTTATTATTTACTAGGCCAAAATCTCCATAATGTCCTAATTTAGGATTGTTTTTAATTAACATCAGATGTATGTATGAAGATGGGTCAAAATGAAGCTGTTTAAAATCAAAATCTGTAAAAATATCAGCATTTACAGTAATAAAAGGATTGGTTCCTAATAAAGGCAGTGCTTTGACAATCCCTCCGCCGGTTTCAAGCCCACCAGGAGGCTCTGCTGAATAAGAAATTTTTACACCCCAATTGCTTCCGTCCTTTAAGTGGTGGCGAATTTGACTGCCTAGATAAGCATGGTTAATTACTAGATGAGTAAAGCCTGCTTCCGCTAATTTTTCTACATGATGTTCTATTAAAGGCTTTCCTTGTATCATGCACATTGCTTTGGGTATTTTATCAGTTAAAGGTTTTAATCGCTCACCTCGTCCTGCTGCGAGTATCATTGCAGTGTTCATGGTAAATATACTCTGTTTTGCATTATTTGAAAGAAAGGATGAAGCTCTTGGTAAATTTCTGCACATTCTAAGACATAGTGTAAAGTTAAAGGTAAATTATTAAGGTAACCCGATTTACCATCTCTTAAATAAAGACGAGAAAAAATACCAAGAACTTTTAAGTGACGTTGTAATCCACATAAATCAAAAGCACGTATAAACTCTTCTTTTGAATAAATTGCTGTGAGATTTTGGTGTTCATAAAAATAAGTTAACCATTCTAATACTTGTGTTCTAGGCCAAGAAATATAGCAATCTTTAAGTAATGACACGAGGTCATAGCATAAAGGACCACTCATCGCATCCTGATAATCAATTACAGCCAATGAAGATGAAGATTGAATCATAATATTGCGTGAATGGTAATCACGATGAATAAAGATTTTGGGTTGTTTAACTAATTCATCAGCAAGCCAATCCATGGTGTTTTGAATAATAATATGCTCTTGCTCTTCTAATTGAAGATTAAGATAGGCTTTAAAAAACCACTCTGGACAAAGAGCCATTTCTTTTAACATATGCGCTTTATCAAAAGATGGAATTTCAGGATCATTTATAGGGCATTTTTGCATGGCTAATAGAATATCAATGGCTTGTTGATAATAATTAGTAGCGGTATTCTTATTTAATTTATTTAATAACAATACATCACCTAAGTCACTAAGCAATAAAAAGCCTAGTTCTTGATTCATGGCAATAATTTGCGGTGTAAGAATGTTGGCATTAGTTAATACTTGGCTTATATGAATAAAAGACTTCAAATTTTCTTTATCAGGCGGCGCATCCATTACTATATAAGTAGTAGTTTGGCATTGAACTCGATAATAATGTCTGAAGCTGGCATCACCTGCAAGTAATGTTAAATTAAAGTCAAAGTTTGGAATGACTTTTTTAAGCCATTCTTTCAGTGCGTTTTCTCGTTCATGCATGATATACTGCTCATTTTAAATATTAATTATACTCTTCGCTAATGAGCTTTTGATTCTTCAATGATAAAAGCGAGAGCATAAAAATCAGAAATACATTAGCGAAGAGTATACAATAGCAAGAAGTTATTGCAAATTAGCACCTTGTCAGCAAACTCTAATAATAAGGCATTTTTTGAGCTGTGAACATTAACTTTTATAATAGGCTAAAAGGGTTTACTTTTTTTATAACGTCTTGGCAATCCTCTGTTTCTTTTTATAAAAAAACTGCGGTCTTAGTTTCCCTTTTTCTTCTTCTTTTCTTATTCATCTTAATTTCTAAAGTTAATGCCGAGTCGGTTGCTTTAATTACTGAGCCAGTTCAAGCCTGTGTTATTGCACGCGATGTTGATTTAACTGATGATATAAGAGCAAAATATGCTCAATGTCTAGGATGGCATTCTGATCAAAACTCACCTATTTGTCGAGGCTCTTATCAGCCTCTTATTGTTAATCCTTTAGCTAATGCAGATGAAGTACGTATTATGGCAGATACAGCTTCTTTTTATCGAGATAAGCCGTCTACGTTAAAAGGAAATGTTCAAATACAACAAACTCAAAGAATCGTAAATGCACAAACTGCTTATATTTATAGGGATGCAAAAACGAATCAAATCAATAAAATTGAATTTTTAGGAGAAGTGCGTTATTTGGAGCCAGGACGGTTAATGATTGCAAAAAAAGCTCTGGTTAATCCTCAAGACAAGTCAGGTGAAATTTCTGATGTAGTCTATCGTTTTAATACAGAGCGTTCTGGCGCAGTTCTTCCTGCATGGGGGCGGGCAAGTTTTATCAAGCGTTTTGCTAATAAAGATTATTTTTTGCAAAAAGCAACTTATACTACCTGTGCCCCCCAAGATAATGCTTGGGATGTTGAAGCACAATCTATTGCTATCAATGATGCTAAAGCAACAGGTGTTGCAAAAAATGCAGTAATTCGGATCCGTCGCTGGCCCGTTTTTTATACGCCTTATCTAAGTTTTCCAACTAATAAAGAGCGTAAATCAGGATTTTTACTGCCAATGATTGGTTATTCTAATGTAAGTGGCTTTGATTTTGGACTACCTTATTATTGGAATATAGCGCCTAATTACGATATGACTTTAATCCCTCATTTATATAGTGAACGAGGTGTCATGATGGGCGGCGAATTTAGATATTTAACTTCAAATAGTTTTGGTGTTCTTAAAGGTAGTTTTTTGCCTAATGATAAAGCCTATAAGAATTTTTTATTAAATAATGAGTTACTCTATCCACGCTTACGCAATCAATCAGATGATAGATGGTCAGTCGGTCTTATTGAACAAACTAAAATTACTTCTAACTTAAATCTTCATGTTAATGCCGAACAAGTGTCTGATGATTATTATTTACAAGATTTTAGTTCCAATTTAGCACAAATCACTCAAAGGCAATTATTGCGTCAAGCCGATTTAACGTATACTACGGAGCATTGGTTATTGACTGGGATGGTACAAAGTTATCAAACTTTACACCCAGTAAACGAATCGCCGGTTTCTTCCGTATATGAACGATTACCGCAATTAGCCGCGCGAGGTTTTTATTATAACTTACCTTTAAATGCGAGTTTTAACTTTTTAGGACAGTACGATCAATTCCATTGGCCTACCAGAAGTTGGGAAGTGCGTACTATGCAACAAGGCCCTCGTCTTAATCTCAATCCTATGCTCTCTATTCCTTATCTTAAACCGTGGGGATATATAACGCCGTCGATGCAATTAGTAGAAACTTATTACGATGTTAATAATCCTCAATATGTCTCGAATCAAGAATTTAATCGAGCTCTTCCCCAGTTTAGCGTAGATAGTGGATTAATTTTTGAACGAAATTTATCTTTGTACTCGGAGTCCTACACACAAACCTTAGAGCCACGCTTATTTTATTTAAATGTGCCTTATCAAAATCAAGATCCACTACCTATTTATGATTCAGGTTATATGATTTTTAATACCGATCAGCTATTTCGCGTCAATCGATTTTCTGGTTTTGATAGAATTGGCGATGCCAATCAACTAAGCTATGCTTTAACCTCACGCTGGCTTAATGAAGTAACAGGTTTTGAAAAAGCAAGTTTTACTGTAGGGCAAATTAAATACTTTGAAGACAGGAAAGTGCAATTATGCCAAAGTAATTCAGATTATTGCCTTGCAAACCCCAATGCAATAGGCTACTTACCACCCACTTATGGTTATTCGCCGGTAGCATCGCGAGCAACTTATCATTTTAACTCCGCATGGAGTATCACGGGAGACTATGTTTGGGATCCTGCAACTCGAGCAACCAATAATAGTGATTTAGACTTTCATTATCACCCTAAGCCTAATGCAGCAGTGAGTATTGGTTACAGTTATTTAATTAATGCAGATGCAACAAGAGTCCTTAATAGTGATAATAGTAATGCCTTACATCAGGCTTTATTTGCTTATGCATGGCCTTTAACAGAAAAATGGAGCACCATTGGTGCTTATAGTCAAAATATTAGTAAAAATTATAGTATGATGTCGCTATTAGGGGTGCAATATGATAGTTGTTGTTGGGCAATGAGATTAATGGGAGGACGAACCTTTAAAAGTTTAAGTGCTAATTTTGAACCTCAATATAACAACAATATTTATTTGCAATTATTATTAAAAGGATTAGGTTCTGTAGCAACTAGTGACCCATATAATATATTAAGTACCTATATTCCAGGTTATACTGATCCCTTTCATCGTTAATTAGAGAAGTATTAATGCCTTTGGAATTGGCCGAATTTCTTGTAATTTATTAAATAATCGCCTAAATTGCGAACAAATATAAAGAGAGGATTGCAGCATGTTAAAAAAAATGGCATTAATTTGCATCTTAGGTTCAATAATGAGTCTTGCTCAAAGTAAACAATTATTAGATAAAGTAGTTGCTGTGGTAAATAATGGTGTAATTACCGCTAGTGAACTCGATGCTCAAGTTGAGCTAACTAAAAAACAAATTTTAGCGCAAAAAATGCAGTTGCCTAGTGACCCAGTATTAAAAAAACAAGTGCTTCAACATCTTATTGATGTGGATTTACAGTTACAAATGGCAAAACAAAATGGGATTACTGTAGATAGCACGGAGTTAAATGAAGCAATTGAGCGAATTGCTACGGGAAATAATATAGATTTGACTCAACTAAGAGAGGAAATTACTAGGCAAGGAATTAGTTGGCAGGAGTATCGTCGTAATATTCGCAAAGAAATGATTATTTCACGACTACAACAAAAAGCAGTAGGAAAAGAAGTCAACATTACCAATGAACAAGTAGAGCATTATTTAAAAACCGATAATCATATCGATAATAACGCGTTTACTTATCATTTACAGCACATTGTAATTCCTTTAAGTGAAGAGCCTACAACTGAAGAAGTGAAAAAAGCACGAGCTATCGCAGATCAGCTTTTGTTGAAAGTAAAAAAAGGAGAGGATTTCAGTCGTTTGGCTATTGAGCAATCGAGCGATGAAGTTGCATTAGATGGAGGTGATTTAGGTGAGCGTCATTTGGCAGAACTACCTGATCTTTTTGCCAAAGAAGTCGTTCATATGAAAGTAGGTCAGGTTTCAGGCCCAATAAGAGCAGGCAATGGCTTCCAACTAATTAAATTAATTGCCATTGGTGGCGATAATCAAAAGCATGTGGTTTCTTTAACCCATGTGCGTCATATTCTTGTAAAACCAGATGCAAGTATGTTGCCATCTGAATCTTTAAAACAAGCGGAAAATATTTACCAGCAAATAAACGCGGGTAAGGATTTTTCTTTAATGGCAAAGCAATATTCAGTGGATTCAGGCAGCGCTGTGAAAGGTGGCGATTTAGGTTGGGTTGCGCCCGGAGAATTAGTTCCTGAATTTGAGAAAACAATGAATGAGTTAGCAATTAATGCAATAAGTAAGCCTATAAAGACTCAATTTGGTTGGCATTTAATCCAGGTCTTAGAGCGTAAACAAAAAGATGATTCTGAGGCATTCAAAAAGCAACAAGTAAGACAGTTTTTACATCAACGTAAATTTGCTGAAGCAGTACAAAATTGGCAGCAACATATTCGCGCAGAAGCTTATATTAATATTCTCGAGAAAAATTTAGCATGAAACCTTTATTGGTTAGTAGTGGCGAACCTGCTGGAGTGGGGCCGGATTTATGTCTGGCTTTGGCTTCAGATGCTTTTCCAGTAGTTATATTAGGAGATAAACTCGTTTTACAAGAACGAGCCGAGTTATTAAAGAAGAAAATTAAATTATTGGATTATGACTCTAGTGAAATAAGTCAATTTAAACCAAACCAGCTTTATGTAATCGAGGTAAAGTGTTCTAAGTCGGTGCAGCCAGGTAAATTAGATCCTGAGCATGGACTTTATGTATTAAAATTATTAGAACAAGCAGCTTCATTATGTAAAAAACAAGAGTTTTCAGCGCTAGTAACAGCCCCTATTAATAAAGCAAATATCAATGCTGCTGGGATTCCTTTTACAGGACATACAGAATTTTTTGCTGATTATTTTAAAGCTGAACAAGTGGTGATGATGTTAGCTTGTGAACAAATGAAAGTGGCATTAATAACTACTCATCTCCCATTAAGCAAAGTTGCCTCAACTATTAGTTTTTCTTTAATTACTCGTGTAATTAAACAACTGCAGCACTCTTTAATTAAAGATTTTGCTATTTTAAATCCAATCATTAATGTAGCTGGCTTAAATCCTCATGCAGGAGAATCTGGCTATTTAGGACGAGAAGAAATTGAAATTATAGAGCCTGCGTTAATTCATTTAAGAGAATTGGGTCTTAATGTTCAAGGCCCTTTTCCAGCAGACACCATGTTTGTTAAAAATAACTCTTGTGATGCTTATGTAGCAATGTACCATGATCAGGGATTGCCTGTACTAAAATATGCAGGATTCAATGCTTCAGTTAATATCACCTTGGGTCTCCCAATTATTCGTACTTCGGTTGATCACGGCACCGCTTTAAATTTAGTCGGAACTTCTAAGATCGAGACAGGAAGCATGTTTATGGCAGTAAGGATGGCCTTAGCAATGGCAAAAAATAGGCAAAAAAATGAGTTTAATTAGTTTAATTGCTGCATTAGATGAACAAGGAGGTATTGGTTTTAATAATCAATTGTTAGCCCATCTACCAGCTGATTTAAAATATTTCAAATCAGTTACTATGGGAAAATCTATTATTATGGGTCGTCATACTTACGAATCAATAGGTAAACCTTTACCTGGAAGAAATAATATTATTATCAGTAAAACTTTGAAATCTGAAGCGGGAATTACAGTATTTAATGAATTAGAACCAGCTCTTGACTCGACAAAAAAAGAAGCGGAAATATTCATTATTGGCGGTGGTTGTTTATTTGCATCAACATTTTCTTTAGCTAACCGTCTATATATCACTAAAATTCATCATCAATTTAACGCGGATGTTTTTTTTCCTGTTATTGATCATACTATCTGGTTATGCAAAGAAAAAAGAAAATATAATCGTGATGAGAAAAATGACTATGATATGACTTTTTATATATATGAACGTAAAGTTGGATTGGCGCCAAAGACAAAGCCATAGCGACTATATGATTCAAAATGGACTACAATAAATCGAAATGGATTGAGATTAATTAAAAACAAAGAAAGTTACAAAAAAAGCTAAAAAAGTGTTTGACAAGGTTTGAGAAATGAGTAGAATACGCAGCACGCCTTCGGGGCAAAGTTCATTAAGAAGAGAGAAGAC
>CAMFHA010000024.1 GCA_945952115.1 uncultured Legionella sp.
TCGTGGGGATACATCAGTTCGAGACGGCGCTAACGCGCCTCCTCAGCATGAACGGGTTAAACCTGTGCTTTTGAGTATTTGTCAACTAAAACTTAAGGCCAATTGAAAGCATAAAGCGCGGAACGTAGGTGTTTTGGATTTATAATGTACGTTTAGATGCGTTTACCCTGATATAGCTGAGTGCGGTTTTAAGTGCGGTTTTTTGCTCAAGATTCAAATTAGATTGGTATCTTTATTGAGCAAAGGCTCTGGAGTAACTCCATTTTTTGATTCACCTCGCTTAAAATGCAATCTACAAGTAGAAACATAAGACTCATTACCCCCTATAAACACTTGATCGCCCTCCACAATTGCCTCACCTCGATCATTAATTCTCATGTTCATAATTGCTTTACGGCCACAATGGCAAATAGTTTTCAACTCAATTAATTCATCAGCCCAAGCAAGTAGAAACTGACTTCCAGGAAATAATTCTCCGCGAAAATCTGTACGTAAACCGTAAGCTAAAACTGGGATAGACAAATAATCTGTAATTTCAGTTAGTTGATATACTTGTTCTCGCGTTAAAAATTGAGCTTCATCAATTAAAATACAAGCATAAGAAATTTTTTTATAGAGCTCTGCAGTAATTGTATATAAATTATCCTGTTCCGTAAAAGCAAAAGCCTCTTCGGTTAAACCGATACGTGAATTAATAATTCCCTGTTGGTAGCGCGTGTCAATAATAGGCGTAAACAGCAAAGTCTGCATGCCACGCTCACGGTAATTATAACTTGATTGCAGTAAGACTGTGCTTTTGCCTGCATTCATTGCTGCATAATAAAAATAAAGTTTTGCCATTAGCTACAACCATTAAAGCCTAGAAAAGATGATAATGTACTATATGCTCCTAATCTTTCAAAATGCTATTTTGGGTCTTTTGCCTTTCACGCTTGAGCAAAAGACAACATAGGAAGATCCAGGTTCTTATTAGATTCAGGTCAAGCAAGAGGACGATCAGAACAGGGATTATCCTTAACTCCTTTTATAAAATACAAAAGAAAAAGCTTATTTTTACCTAAAGTTAAACTTTGTTTTATTTGGAATTGTTGAGCTAACTGTTTAGGAAAAACGCCAAAATCTACGGCATCAATTGCCAAATAAAAAGATTCATCTTTTTGAATCATTTGACATAAATCCTTCCAGCTTTTCATCGCTCTTACTGTTCCTTGCGAATAAAATTGAGCAGAAAAAGGAGGAGCACCCCAATAATACAAAGGACCATCGTCTTTAAAATGCTGCGCTTGCCAAGCTTCTATTACTGGTTTTTGTGCTTTTGCAACGTGATTAGGACTTAAGAAAAAAGCAAAACAAGCTACTAAAGCACATACACCTGCAGTTAAAGCAATTACAGGGATCCATAAACTATTTTCTACTGAATGCTTTGTTCGTTTCCATAATTCGCTAAACAATAATGAAAACGCAGGTACTATGGGAAAAACATAAGTGTAAATAATATTTCCAGCTAAAGAAAAAAACAATAAAGGCAACAAAGTAAAGCACAACAAATAGCTCATCCAACCTTGATCTGCTCGTACAGAAAAAATATCTTTTCTATAGTGTATTAACCAAAAAAATACAACAAAAATCCAAGGCATTAAGCCTAGGAAAGCATAGGGGAAAATCATTCCTTTTGGAGCATGATGTGCCATACCGTACTTATCACCAGTCCAACCAGGAGTAAGAAAACGATGAAGATGTTCACCAACAATAAAATAATTTAAAAATCCAGGTGTTCGATGTTCAGCTAGAAGATACCAAGGTAGTGCAATAAGACTTACAAGAAAAATACCTTTTATCCAAGGAAGCTTTTTCCATAAATCCAACCAAGCTTTTTGTACCAATACCCAAAAAAAGAGAGGCAATCCTACCAATACCAGCGCAATAGGTCC
Source organism: uncultured Legionella sp. (assembly GCA_945952115.1). Lineage (GTDB taxonomy): Bacteria > Pseudomonadota > Gammaproteobacteria > Legionellales > Legionellaceae > Legionella. The sequence continues at coordinate 1,932 of CAMFHA010000024.1, forward strand.
TTTCGCCAATAATCCTAATCCTAAACCAACAAAAAATAGATAAGACCAAAAAACGCTCTCTTTTCTTAGAGCCAACCAAAAGCTGACAAAAGCTAGACTAGTAGAAAAAATAAGCGCAGGCTCTGTCATTACGGTGCCCGCATCTAAAAAGAAATAAAAAGTTCCGGCCAAAACCACCACAGTGATTAACGCTGTACGTTCATCGATTTGCTTTTTAGCTAAATGCCAAATTAAAGCCAATAGCGCAATTGACAATAATAATGACGGAAAACGAGCAGCAAACTCATTGACTCCCAACCAATTCATTGATGCCGCAGATAACCAGGTAGACAAAGGAGGTTTTGCCCAAAACGGAATGCCATAATCATGAAGTGGCGTCACCCAATTCCCTGTTTCCAACATTTTACGCGCTATTTCACTGTAACGCGCTTCCGTAGTATCATTCAAAGGAATAAGAAAATTAGCGAGTAACCGGCAAAATAATAAAAAAAATAAAGAGAGGTAAAAGTAAATAAAAAAATTTTTATGAGTACCTTTTTTTTCAACTTCAAATCTCAATTGAACTCTACTCCACAGAATATTATTATGGATCATAACATAGTTCTATTTTAAAACTCATACAAAATAAATTAAGACTGCCTAAAAACGGTCAATCTCTTCGTTAAAAGGATGTTTTAATTTTTATCTTTATGAATATTATCATTTTTATCTGTGTTTAAAATTACATTGTGAAAAAGCATGACGCAGACAAAACTTTGGTTTACACTAGGTTTCTGTAAGGAAAAACTTACATTAAACTTCTTCGGAACTGTTAGTGACGCGACAAGGTCAGTTGAAAAAATGACTGAAAAAGCGCAGTGTACATGAGCATTTTGAAGTCATTTTTTCAGCTAAGATTGACCACTAATAGCAGTTCGGAAGAAGTCTATTATTTTGCTTTAGAATCTAGGAGAGAATCATGACGCTTATATTAAAAGGATATGCTGAGTTAAAAAAAGATTTAGAAAAAGCAATTGCTGTCGAATTAAAAAAATATCGCATAGAAACAGTTGAACAGTTAACTGACTCGGACAGACGAAATCAAATCATCTTCCTACAATACATTATAGGTATTCTTGATAAACGCAATCTCCCACCTGCAGAGTCCACCAATATTTTATATGGCGCAATGTCCTTAATTAGTACAACAATTGATAATAGTCTTGGTTTACCAATAATTGGCAATAGTATTCCTATACTTAGTCAAGAGAGCTTGTTTCGTAATGGTTTAAATGTAGCGATGGGAATCGATGTTAACCAACCATCGAATAGTCAATTAAAACAATTTTATAGCTCCTTAAATCAATTCTTATTACTGTTGTTTAATAATAATGATTCTCGTAACGGATATAACCCAACTAATGAGTTGCAATTTGTACCTTTAGATCATTTAATGAACTTTGTCAAAACTAGTTATGAGTTGGAAGAAGCTGCTCAAAATAATGCTATTGCAGATTATCAAATTGTTGATACACCAGTAAAAGCGAGCTATGAGGCACCAGTCAAGTCTAATAATTCTGCAGCCAAAAAGACTAGCAACTCTACTAGCACTCAAGCTCAAATTCAAGCTCCACAACTCCTACAGCATTTTAATTGGGAGGATTTATTAAGGGCTTTAAACCAACTAGAAATTAGCGAATTAGCTAATCAAAACAAAGCAGATATAAAATCTTTGCCTGCAGAACGAGCGAAACAATTTCTTTTCTTAAAAAAATTATCTGAAAAACTAAATACTCTTTCTCCTCATCTTAATGAGTCAACAAGAAAATCTAGTCTTATAGGAGCCATGTGGGTTGTTAGAGAGCAAATAGGACAAAAAGAATACTCAAAAACACCTTTAAACAAAGAAGATGTGAACTCTTTAACTCACTCCACTTTAACTACAATTCTAGAAGCTAAAACCAGCTCTCCTCAAGATATTGAGTTTGTATTGCGCTCTATTCATCATTTTCTCCTAGCTGTAACAGCAGCTGAACCTGAAAAATTTAAATCTACCCATTTATTTTCAGATATTGACAATTTTTCTTTGCCTAATGTACTGGAGTTAATACAAAAAACCATCAAAACCTGCCGAATTAATGCTCTTGAAAAAGCCATTGATGATTATAAAGCTACTCAAAAAAACGCTAAGAAAGCAGACAATAGTGGAATTATGAACACCTTAAGTCAACGACTCTGGGGAGTTAAAATTGAGAAGGCTAAAGAAAGTGCGCCTCAGGCAGAAGTGGTTAATGGAGGCCCTAAATAATTTCAAACTGCTCTTTTGTTTGAATATCACTTCGTTTAAATCCCGAATTAGATACCCGCTATGTGGACTTATTACTCTGTTTTCAGTCCTTACTAGCGGGTAAATAGCCTGGAAGATCAGCACTATAAACAAAACTATTTTGTCACTCTAACTCTCTACTTACTTGCTGGATATTAGGTCGCGTAGAATCCTGAGTAAACTTTAATATAAACGCAGAATTATCAAAGACTCTAAGCTATTTTGTTTATTTTTTGCTACAATAGCAATTCTAATTATAATTGGACTCTATAAAAGCTTGTAATTTCTAATGAAAATCAACTCACTTATTCCTAAAGTTGCTCTAGCCCTTATTTTTTTTAGTGCTCTTCCTACTTTTACATGGGCGAAAAAAACTATTGCTATTACTATTGATGATCTACCTTTTGTAGGTGATTATCGTAATTTTCACCTCAATATGATGATGGAAACGATGATTCAACAGCAAATTCCTGCTACTGGATTTATTATTGCTAGTGAAGTACGTCAAGATAATTGGGCTATGTTAAACCAATTTCGTAATGCTGGTTTTGGCTTAGGTAATCATACCTATTCTCACGCGAACTTAAATCGTTTAACAACTAAAGAATACATTCAAGAAATCAAAAAAGCTGACTCCATTCTAAAACCAGTATTAACCAAACCTAAATATTTTCGGTATCCATATTTAGCAATGAGTAATGGGGCTAAACGCAATGATATCTTATGCTACTTAAAGAAAAATCATTATACAGTAGCTCCAATTACTATTGACAGTAAAGATTTTGCCTTCAATCAACGCTTGTTATCTGTACCTGAATTAAAGCGTCGTAATTATCTCAATGAGTTAAAACCATTTTATCTCGATTTTATTTGGCAACAAACAGTAAAAGCAGAAGAACATAACCAATATCATCATAATACAGAACAACCACAAATTCTTTTAATTCATGCTAATTTGCTTAATGCTTACGTATTACCCGATATCATTTCTCTTTATAAAGGACAAGGTTATACATTTATTAGCTTAAAAAAAGCATTAAAGGGATTTAAGATTGCAATGAATTGTAAAAACAATACACCTGTTAAAAGCTTGGGTAATAAGAATGTAGAGTCCTATGTAGATTGGGACTAGATTTGTAGCCTTGTAATCAAGGCTACATTCAATGATAACTATTTCATTTGCTCTTGAATTTTCTTAGCATCATCTAAATGATGTTGAACGTGCATACGAGTTTCTTCAAGATGTTTTTTTAACTTAGGATTTTTTACCTCTTTTAAAAAGCCATCAATCAGAGATAATGCGCTTTCATGATCGTTAACCATATCATTAATATACGCCTTATTAAAATCGTTATTACTTAGTTTAGTTAAATCACTTGTCTCTTGTTGGCCTTGAGTCTTTAGTTCATTGGCTGTTTTATTATCTACAGGAGTTATGTCCTGTTTTTTACTGAGATGAATTGTTTTTTTTAGGTTTTTACTATGCTCTTTTTTTAAGAATTTTGCATAATGTTTGATTGTTTTATTGGTTGTTTTATCTATAGCAAGGTTTGCAGCAGCGATCTCATTCTGATTTAATACAACTAAAGCAGCTACAATTTCTGGATCAACATTGTTTTGATTGTTTGCAAAACTGAGTGAACTCGCTAATAATAATGAACAAAAAACCGTCAAAATTTTCATGCTAAACTCCTTTTATAATGAGTAATTATAAGATTAGTATAACGTCTGTTGGCATTTCATCTTTAGGAGCCTAACGTCCCACCAACAAGTCGAGGGACGTCGAAATCTGAAATGTCAACAGACTCTAATTATGGTTGGCAGCATCTACGTCTTCTTATAAATCTAGCCATTAATAATAAAAATGCAACCTTCTTAAGAAATAACCCCGCTGTCATGATAGTTTATGATACAATAAGGCCAAAATTTTAAATCAAAGGATATTAATGAGTTTTTCAGAATTAGGCTTGATTGCCCCTTTAGTGCAAGCAACCCAAGAATTAAATTATAAAGAGCCCTCCCCTATTCAAAATAAAGCGATACCTGCTATTTTAAAAGGCCAAGATGTACTTGCTTCTGCTCAAACAGGTACGGGTAAAACAGCAAGTTTTGTTTTACCTTTATTGCAAAAATTAAATGGTACACGAGCCCGTGCTAATCGTACTTGTGCCTTAATTCTTACACCTACTAGAGAATTAGCAGCTCAAGTTTATGAAAGTATTAAGAGTTATGGCCAATATTTATCGTTACGATCTACAGTCGTTTATGGTGGAGTTAAAATTAATCCACAAATGATGCGTTTACGTAGTGGAGTAGAATTATTGGTTGCCACACCAGGGCGTTTGCTTGATCTACACCAGCAACACGCTATCCAATTGGATCAAGTAAATACTTTAGTGCTTGATGAAGCAGATCGCATGCTCGATATGGGTTTTATTCATGATCTGAAGCGTATTATCAAATTATTACCTAAAAATAGACAAAATTTACTTTTTTCAGCTACTTTTTCCGATTCTATTCGCTCTCTAGTAAAAGAAGTGGTCCGAAACCCAACAGAAATTGATGTTGCACCTCGTAATACAACCGTTGTCGCTATTAAACAAAAAATTCATCCTGTTGATAAATCAAGAAAAGCGGCTCTTTTAAGCCATTTAATTCATAAAAATAAATTGGGACAAACTCTAGTATTTACTAAAACCAAACATGGAGCCAATAAATTGGTTAAGCAGTTGGCAGAAGATCATATTCATGCTGCAGCAATTCATGGGAATAAGTCTCAATCTCACCGAACAAAAACTTTAGCTGAATTTAAATCCGGAGAGCTTCATATTTTAGTTGCAACCGATATTGCTGCACGAGGAATAGATATTAATGAATTACCTTGTGTGATTAACTTTGATTTACCTCAAGTGGCCGAAGATTATGTCCACCGGATTGGTCGTACAGGACGCGCAGGCTCTACTGGTTTAGCCTTATCTTTAGTCAGCGCAGACGAAGCAAGTCAATTAAAAACTATTGAGCGTTTAATTAATAAAACCTTAGACCGTGTTGAAATTGATGATTTTGAACCAACTCATCATCTCCCTTCTACTATTAATAAGCCGCAAAATAAACCTAAAAACTCGTTTAAAAGAAAAAATACCGAACACTCTAGACAACAAAATAAGCAAAAGTCATTTAAAAATAAACAGCAAAAAAAAATTCAAAAATAAAAATAACTGCTCGCACGTCCACTGCCATTAACTTAAGGAATTTCACATCGTAACCGTTCGGGCTGAGGAGGCCTTTAGGCCGTCTCGAAGCCTTTCACTGTAACGCTTCGAGACGTGTGCTTACGCACACTCCTCAGCGCGAACGGCTATAAAAATTCCTTAACTTAATGACGTGCGAGCAAGATGAAATATCAACAGACTTTAGTCTCATGGTCTATAATTTATACATGGAGTTTCCTTTAAAAGCATTATTATTGAGCTAAGATCAATGTTATTCCCATAAAAGCGGAAATTCATCTTGCCGCTCACTGTGGCTGATAAAAAATAGATTCCGCTCACCTAAGAATGACAAAAAATTTCTTACCTTGATGACGGTGCCTCTTTTAAGGACGGGATAAATGAATTATTTGACCTGTTACAACTTAAAGTCTAGTGACATTGCATCTATAAGAGCCCGACATCCCGCGACTCAGGATGACGTGCGTGCAGTTACAAATAAACAAGCAATAGAGTTAGGATTTACTTTAATTGAACTTATGGTCACTCTTTTAGTATTTGCAATCATTCTTACTATAGCAATTCCCTCTTTTCATACCATTATTTTAAATAATCGCTTAAATACAAGCTCAGATTCCGTGGTTAGTGCATTGAATTATGCTCGCAGTACTGCCCTTTATACCAATAATACCGTACTTTTTTGTCCTTTTAATTCCGCTAATTCAACAACCTGTGGCACTAACTGGAGTACAGGATGGATTATTGTTACTCAACCAGCAATAGGAACGAGTGTATTGATAAAAAGTCAAGAAAATAGTCCTAACGGCCCAACAATAACAGCGAATAATAATAGCGTTACTTTTAACTCCCAAGGCTCAGCCTCAAGCCAAACAAATTTCAGTTTTTGTGATGATAGAGGAGCTTCCTTTGCTCATTCGGTAGAAATAATGACAACAGGATATATTCAATCAGGAAATACCCCGGGACAAGCAGTTTGGAATAATAATGCGATGACTTGCCCCTAATTGGAAAGATGATTATTATTAAACACTATTCTCCTTTAAACCTAGATATTAAAGGAGAGAAACATGAAATAAACAATAGACTTCTTTCGAAACTCGCTGCAGAGAGCACAGCGCAAAGAGATTCGAGCACCGAATCGACAAAGCAATTTGCCTCTGTAGTAGCCTTTCAAAAGAAATCTAATTTTTTATTGTATCAAAAAGGAGTTGGCTTATTAGAAGTATTGATTTCTGTAATCATTTTAGCTTTAGGAATGCTAGGAATTGCTGCGATGCTTTTAGTTTCTAATCAGGCAAATAATTCAAGCTATATGAAGCAACAAGCAATACAAACTATTTATAATATTTTTGATAAAATTCGAAGTAATTCTCAAGCTGCTATCAATGGAAATTATAATATAAGCAACATTGGCTCCAATGGACCTACTGCAGCAAGTACACCAGGCATTCTTTGTGATGTAGCAGCCTGTACCCCTACCCAATTAGCCGCTTATGATACTTGGATCTGGCTTACTCAAGAAGTATCTCAGTTACCAAGTGGTTGTGGCTCAATTACTACAGCACCATCAGCAGTAGCAGGAAATACTATAGTAACTGTTACTGTACAATGGAATGACTCACCAGCACAAAATTTAGTAGGAGCAATCAGTCAAGCTTCAGCTGTTAACGCTAATTTTGTGCAAGTACAAATACAGAGCCAATTATGAGAATGATACATTATCAACAAGGATTTTCTTTAGTAGAATTGATGATTGCTACTCTATTAGGCTTGACTATTAGTTATGCAATACTCCAAATTTATTTAGCACAAAACCAATTCTATAAAACATCCAATTCACAATCTTTAATTTTAAATACAGAAAATGCGATTATTAATCTTGTCACCCCAACTATTCGATCAGCTGGTTTTTTAGGTTGTGGTACTACAGCTACAGCCACTTCTAATTTAAATACAGGCTCTCCTGATCCTTTAGGATCGTTTAATACAACTCCAGCCATGATCATAGGTTATAGTGGCAGTGGAACTAGTTTTACCTTTACTCAAGCTAATTCTGCGCTTGATAACAATGCTGGTGATTGGACACCAAGCTTACCCGCGTCTTTAGTAGGGCAAGTAGCTAAAGGAAGCGATGTAGTTATTGTTTTAGGCGCAATACCAGGCAGTATGCCTATTGGAGTTACTCAAATTGATGCGAATTCTGATAGTCTAAGCCTAAACAGCACAAACAATACGAACTTAACTAGTGGTCAACTTGGAGCTGTATCGGATTGTGCTAAAAGTATTATTTTTCAAATTACCGGAGTTGGAACTAACTTTGTAACTCATGATGCTGGCATAGGTATCATGCAAAATTCCAGTAGCAGCTTTCTTATTAATTTTTCTCCTGGCTCACAATTTATCCCAATCCAACAAACTGCTTTCTTTATTGGACAAGATCAAAGTGGGCAAAGTGCATTAATGATAGGTATATTAAATAATGGTGCCTGGACTATAGAGCCCTTAGCCCCAGGAGTCGAGTTTATGAAAATACAATATGGAATTGGTAGCAATCAACTAATTACTCAATATGTGTCCGCTAATGCAATCACTGATTGGACTAGCATATATGCTGTTCGAATTGGGTTTTTACTTTATGGAAAAATGGGATCGGCAAGCAGCGCAACAAGCTATACCGTTTTAGGCACTACCGTCACTGCTCCTGCAGATAATCTTCTTCGTCATACCTATGAAATGACCATTCAGTTGAGGAACTCCATATGATAAATAAAAAAATAGGAGCAGGATATATTTTAATAACTACTCTAATTTTACTCCTTATGCTCACTATACTGGGTGTCTCACAGATTTCAATTAATAGCAGTCAAACCCGAGTTGCAACTAATGTTACTGACAGTGAAACAAGCTTTGAAAAAACAGAAGGTGCGGGTAATGAAGCAATCAACCGCATCTTAGCTAATTCCTTCAACACCAACAATTTTATTAACAATACCAATGGATTATATTTATTTAACCAAAATGAAACACCCATCTGGCAAACAGTAAATTGGAACAATAATACCGCAGTAATTTCTAGCTTTAGCGGTTTAAATGGCACTCAAGCAAGCTATGTTATTGAGCAACTACCCTCTGTAGCTCAAACAGGTCAAAATATACGAACTTTGACAAAAATTTATCGTGTGACTGGACATGCGACAGGGCAAACCGGTGCTTTTTCTGTATTAATACAAAATACCATTCAACAGTAGGTTCAATTATGAAAACTAAAATGCCAAATACACACTTTAAATACTGGAATTTTAAATTTCATTTTATTGCAGGCTTAATTCTTTTTTCATTTCTTAATCCTGTAGCTGCTGCTGTTCCCAGTTTAACTATTCCTCAAATTCCATTAATCACTGCAACCGCAATTCATCCTCAAGTACTTATTTTAATTGGAAACTCACAGTCGATGGATGGGACTCTAAGTGGTGCAATTATGACCGGATCGGGTTCATTAGCTTCTAGCTTAAGCTCACTGAATAATTCAAGTTCACCTGTGAACTATACTGTTCCTGCTGGTTTCACTCCTCCTATGCAAGCAGCTAATTCTTCAGGCCAAGCTCCTTATACAGTCTTAAGCGGAGGAAAATATTATGATAACGGCCCTAGTCGTTTAAATATGGCTAAAGCGGGTGTCTTAGGTATCTTACAAGAATACATGGCTTCAACTGACTTTGGCTTAGCCGCTTACAATACGAGCAGCGTTGGGTTATATAATACTTGGGTATATTACATGTCTCCCACAAGCAGTAATTTTAGTTTTACTAGTACACCCATTACAGGACAAACTTACGTTACAAACCCTTGTTATAACTACAGTTCCGCTTCAACAACAATAAATTCAAATTGCAGTAGCATGACAAGCTTATTTAGCTCCTCAACTTTATCTAATAATCAATATATGCAAGTTGGTGCATCGAGCGATGATGCAGACATTAATGATATTCTTTATGCTAGTTCTAGTTTTCCAGGTATTTTTATCACCTACAGTGGCCCGCATCCTACATCGCCTTATCCACCGAATTATACTTTAACAAGCTACAATAATGGCAGTATTAACCTCAGTTATAATAGTTCTGCACCTAATATAGGTTCTTTTGCAACAGGCCCTACGAATGCGGGTTATGTGCCTTACTCTCAACAAGTGATGTATTCACAACGTGGCTGGGGTTATTATGGTAGCCAATCCGCAAACACAGGCACTATTCTAGTAAATATGACCTCTGCTGGAACGGTACCTACTACCAGTAGCGTTACTAGCGCATTAAATGCATTTACACCCTACTTAAATCCAGAAACAAATTCCACATCGACTACAGAAATTAAGGCCATTGCTGTTCAATCTCCTTTAGCAGGCCTGCTCTCAACAGCCAATACTTATATGAAAAACTTGGGATCAACTAGTGGTAATGGTTGTCCACAGAAAAAATATGTCATTTTAATTTCTGATGGGTTACCCACAGAAGATTTGAGCGGTAACTCTTGGCCGCCTTTAGGAACAGCCTCTGCAACAGGTTATGGAGTTACCGCAAGTTTTAATGCAGATGGTTCGTTAAACACCACGAATGATCAAGCGCTTACTGATACTATTAACACCATTAAAAGTCTAAAAAATAATGGCATTTCAACTTATGTCATAGGATTAGGAGCAGGTGTTGATCCCAGTTTAAACCCTCAAGCAGCATCCACTCTAACTGCCATGGCTGTGGCTGGGGGTACAGTAGATTATTATCCTGCTACCAGCGCCAGCGCTTTAGTGAGTAGCTTAAATAATATTCTTATTACTATTCAAAATGGCTCTTATACCGCATCCGCTGCAGCAGTAAGCTCAACTCAACTCACAGGCACTACTGCTGAATATCAAGCTAGTTTTGTTTCTAATGACACCCCTTATCAAGACTGGACAGGTAATTTACAAGCGATTCAACTTGATCCAGTTACAGGATACCCCACAACCACTGTTTTATGGTCAGCCCAATCTTTATTAGATAGCCTAGCATCTGGCTCAGGATGGTCTAATACTCGCCTCATAGCGACCTGGGAGCCAGTAAGTAAGGTAGGAATTCCTTTTGAATGGACTAATTTAACAACTGCATTACAAAGTAAATTGCAGCCCAGCGACTCTTTAGGACAAAATCGCTTGCAATACTTAAGAGGTAGTACTGCTTTAGAAAAGCGTAAAGGAGGGACTTTCCGTAACCGTTCTCATATTTTAGGTGATATTATTGACAGCCAAGTTATTTACGTAGGCCCACCAAACGATGTTTATTTGACCTCAAGCTATCAATCTTTTATCACAGCTAATAAAAATCGCGCACCTATGCTTTATGTAGGAGCTAATGATGGAATGCTGCATGCATTTAATGCAAACACAGGAAATGAGGTATTTTCATTTATTCCTAATGCGGTTTTTGCTAATCTGATTAATCTTACTTTACCACTATATAATCAAGCGCACTTATTCTTTGTAGATGGTTCACCAGAAAGTAAAGATGTGCAATTTTCCGATGGCAGTTGGCATACTATGCTGGTAAGCGGTGAAAATGCCGGAGGAACTAGCATTTTTGCCCTAGATGTAACCAATGCGCCTTCTTTTGGCTCAGAAACTGCAGTAGCTTCTTCTGTTTTATGGGAATTCAATGATAGTGATATGGGCTTAACTTATAGTCAGCCGCAAATTGCACAAATCGCTTCGGCAAGCACTAATCCTGCTACTTTTGCTGTATTTTTCGGCAATGGATATAACAACCCAAACAATACCTCTGTTCTTTATGCAGTTAATCCTCAAACAGGCGCAATAATTAAAAAAATAAATCTCTGTGCTGCTGTTTCTGGCAGTTGTAATTCGAGCCTACCACAAGGTTTATCCACTGTAGCTGTCGCTAATAAAGATGGCTTACAAGCCCAAGCCATCACCAATGTTTATGCAGGTGATTTGCAAGGAAATTTATGGTCTGTGAATGTAAGTGATAGCAATTCTAATAATTGGTCTGTGCGCTTATTATTTCAAGCCAAAGATTCAACTGGTGCAGCGCAAGCCATTACCTCAGCACCTGTAGTTAGTTTTCATCCGAACTATCCCCGTAAACAAGGTTTATTCGTTTTATTTGGAACAGGACGATTATTAATTTCCAATGATTTACTAAATACTCAAACTCAAACTGTTTATGGCGTATGGGATAAGCCAGCTACAACAGCAACTTATCTAAGAACTAATTTACAAGCTCAAACTTTAACTTTTATATCTCAAGCTGCCTCAGGATTGTTATCAGATATTCTTACTGTAAGTAATAATACTGTAAACTGGAATACCAGTGTAGGTTGGTATAGTGATTTAGCAATAGCGGGTCAAAGAATTATAACCAATCCTAATTTAGTAAATGGTGCTTTTATTGCTACTTTAAATACTCCGCCTTTATCAACTTGTGGAACACAATTTACATCGATGCTACTGGAGCTTAATTATGCTACTGGCGGAAGTTTCATCACTGCTCATATTGATATTAATCGAGATGGGCATTTTAATAATTCCGATCGATATAATAATAATTTTGTTGTAGGTATTGGCTTATCCACTAGTTATGCCACTGCACCTAATATTTTAGGACCAAACCAACAGGGTAATTTAGTGCTCTTAATCACACAATCGAATGGAACACAAACCACCATAATTAATCCCAATACCACTCCTAATAAAGTGGGTTGGTGGGAAATTCAATAGGAGTGCATGATGATTGATTCCTGCAAAAGAGCTAAAGGGTTTACCTTGGCAGAGTTGTTGATTACTATGGCCATTATAGGAATTCTAGCCGCTATTGCTTACCCTTCTTATGTTAGTTATGTTTACCGCTCACATCGCTCTGATGCACTTGCTACCTTATCACAAACACAATTAATATTAGAACGTTGTTATTCACAGAATTTTTCATATTCAGCAGCCTGCACTGGCCTACCCACTTTTCCTTTTAATTCACCACAAAATTTTTATACAATTACTATTTCCAATTTGAGCGCCTCCACATATACATTAACAGCCACAGCTCAAGGCACTCAAATTAAAGATACGACATGCGCCAGTATGAGTGTGAATCAAGCTAATGTAAAAACTGCTGTAAATAGTGGAGGAGTAACACAAACAGTCTGCTGGACTCCTTAAAATGGCGTCAATTTTTAATGAGTGTAAGTTGGGTCATTTTGCCCCAACAATGAGAGAGCATTAATTGAAATGTTGGGGCAAAATGACCTAATGGCGCTGCCTTAAGGACGCTTTTCCTGCTTTACGCTGAACCGTTCGACCTGAGGAGGAAGCGGCAAGCTTCCGTCTCGAAGGCGTGATGCGGTGCTAAGCCTTCGAGACGCTGCTATCGCTGCTCCTCAGGCCGAACGGTTTCGGTGTAAAACCTCTTAACTTAACGACAGTGAAGGAGGTAGCAAGCTGGGATAAAGCCTTAAGGCAGCGCCATTAGGTCAAAATGACCCGACCTACTCTTTTCGTTCAGGATGACAGTGCCACAACTTATTGAGAAGCTACCTCTTAAATAAAAAATTAACTTTACAAAAGCCTACAATTTCCAGTACATTGCTTTTCATTATGGAAAGTCCAATCACCACTTATGGAATTATTTTGCTTTTTTATGGGCGTTTTATTCGCTTATACTTTCAATTATTATTTAATTTTGGGGCTACTTCTTCTTTTTTATCTAACTCCTCGTTATGTATTAGTTCTTTTTTTTCTTTTAGGTCATTGTGTTGCAGTTATTCATCAATGGTGGGATGCGCCATGGGGTATGCCTAAGAGTTATCCCTTACAAGTTAGTTTACAAGGAGAAATAGTATCGCTACCGATAAAAAACAAAGATAATACTCAATTTATTTTCTTAATAAAAAAAATAGGAAACCACTCAGCTCACGCGCTTATTCAACTCACTTGGTATAATAATCCATCTCTTAATATGCATGCCGGAGATGAGTGGAAATTTTTAGCCAAAATAAAAAAACCACGCAACTTTAAAAACCCTGGTAGCTATGATTATGTTAGATCCTTACAAACCAAACACATCACCTGGACTGGATATATCATTCCTAAAGGAAGTCATTTCATTGCTCGTTCCTCTCATTATCCCTGGCTTTCTTGGAGGGAACATTTAACGCAGAAATTAGAGCAATTAATACCCAAACAACAAACTCTAGGGATTATTGAAGCGCTAACTTTAAATAATACTAATCACATTAGTCAAAAAGACTGGGATTTATTTCGTCGCACTGGAACTACGCATTTATTTGGTATTTCAGGAGAGCATATTGCTTTATTATCCACTCTATTTTTCTTTATTTTTCGAAAACTATGGTCACAAAATGTTGCTTGCTGCGTTCGAATACCAGCACCATCCATGGCCAGTCTGACTAGTTTTTTTATTGCATTTTTTTATGCTTGCTTAGCTGGCTTTGCTCCACCAGTTCAACGATCTTTAATTGGCTGCTTTTTTTATAGTTTGAGTTATTTAGGCCAGCAACGTTTTTCTGTTTGGCAAATTTGGCGTTATGCTCTATTTATCGTCTTATGTATTGAGCCTCATGCCGTATTTATGCAAGGTTTTTATTTTTCGTTTTTTGCAGTGTTGTGCTTACTACTAACTCATCAACGTTGGCAACTTCGAGGATACAAAGGAAATTTAGCATTGCAATTAAGCTGCTTAATTGGCCTTATGCCTTTTAGTTTATATTGGTTCTCTTATGGCTCTCTTAATGGTTTTATTGCTAATTTATTTGCGATACCTTTGGTAGGTTTTATTATTATCCCTCTTTCTTTGATTCTGTTGTGTATTAGCTCGTTTCATTGCTCCTATTTAATAATTAAACCTTTAAGTTGGAGCATTGATCTATTATTTAAACTATTAAATTATATAGAGCATTTAGATAAGCTTAATATCAATTGGACCATAAACTCTATTAATATAATGCTTCCTATGTTAGGTTCTTTATTCCTTTGGGCTTTATTTCCTTTAAAGTCCCAACGTTTCATTGCACTGCTTTGGTTAATACTTCCTTTTTTTCCACCCAAAGAAACTATCAATGCTAAAGAAGCATTAATTGAGGTACTTGATGTAGGCCAAGGTTTAGCGGTCAGTATTAGAACACAAAATCACATTTTACTTTATGATACTGGAGATCAGTTTTTTCAAGGAAATGATTTAGGCACTATGGTTATTTTACCTTTTTATCACGACCAGGGAATAAAAAAAATTGATACTCTAGTTATTAGCCATCCTGATAAAGATCATCTAGGCGGACTTAAATCTATAGAAAAAAACCTTCCTATTTCACATTTTATTGTTAATGAGCCTCATTATTATCACCGAGGATTAAATTGTCATCATTACCCCCAATGGGAGTGGGATGGTGTCCGTTTTCGTTTTTTCCCAATTCTTAGACACTTTAAAGGTAAGAATAACAATTCCTGCATTCTTCAAATTAGTGCAGCAAACGACTCTACCTTGCTCACCGGAGATATTGAACAAGAAGCCGAAGATTACCTAGTAAAAACTTATGGTAGCAATTTAAAATCTAAGATTTTATTATTAGCACATCATGGAAGCAAAACCTCTTCCTCCTATCGTTTCCTCTTAGAAGTAGCTCCTCAATATGCTATTGCCTCTTTAGGCTTTGCTAATCGCTTCCATTTTCCTCATAAAAAAACTACTTCAGCATTAAAAGCCTTAAATATTCCATTTTATCGAACAGATGAATGCGGCATGATAAAAATAAAATTAAATGGTAAAAATGATGGCTTAAAAATTGAGAATTCATGTATAGCATTGCCCACTAAGTTTTAGACGAGGCGCATTTGAATGAGGCGAAGGAGTGTACTCAAGATGACGTGCGAGCAGTTATTTTTTTTGTTATAATCCTTTATTTTAAGGTAATAAACCATGTCTCGTACTCATTCACCACTTCTTCTTGTTGGTTTATTATCAGCATTTTCCTTGATCACTTTTGATTTATATCAACCATCCATCCCTTTTATTACTCAATATTTTGCAACTACTCCTGACTTAAGCCAATTAACTTTAAGTTTATATCTCTTTCTTTTTGGTGTAACTCAACTAATTTGGGGGCCTTTAGTAGATCATTTCGGACGCCGTCGTTTATTACCTGGTAGTCTATTTTTAGCAATCCTAGCCAGTTTACTGTGTGCATTTGCACCTAATATTTATGTATTGTTATTAGGAAGAGCATTACAAGGAGTAGCTTTGTGTTGCTCCAATCTCATTGCTTTATCGACATCACGAGATTTTGAAAATTCTCTAGAGCGAGCAAAAATATTATCGTATATTTCAATGATTATTTCAGCATCACCTATTATTGCTCCTGTACTTGGTTCTATTATTTTTACTTATTTAGGTTGGCAAGCTAATTTTATTCTGATGGCACTTATTGCTCTTTTATTAATCTTACAATCAAGAAAAGGTTTATGTGAGTCTCCCTTTTGGAATGCACCAACTGAGCCTTTTTCAATAAAAAAAATTCTTTCTGCTTATAAAGAAATTATTCCATCTCCCACTCTTTGGTATGGTGCGCTTATTATGATGTTCAGCTTTACTGCTGTAATGTTTAGCGTAGTCAATTCTTCTTATATTATTATTGATCAATTAGGCTACTCTCCAATAGGCTATGGGATTATTTTTATTTTTAATGGGTTAAATATTATTGTGGGAAATTATTTAGGAATTGGTTTAAGAAAATATTATTCCATGGCTAATACTATTTATATAGGTTGCGTTTTAATGATGGTAGGAGGCCTCTTAATGCTTCTCACCAGTAATTATTTTGGATTTAATTTAATAGCACTCTCTTTTGCGCTAGTAGCTAATTTAGGAATCAGTGTATGCGCACCTCCAACGATGTCGATTACTCTTAGTGATTTTAAAGAAAATACAGGAATTGCTGTTGCGTTTATAAATACTATTCGCTTATTTGGCTCCTCCCTTCTCTCCATTTTAATAGGCTATTTACTATTAAAAAATCTTAATGCTCTGCCATTGGGCTTAATTTTAACTGGTATTGCTAGCTTATATTGCGCTTGGCGATTTAATTACCTTACTGATAATCAGCAAGAAACCGACTTAGATAGTGCTACGGCAGCTTAAAATAAACTACTTTCGAAACCACCACAGGATACTTACGAAAGAAATCTAATCTTAAGCTTGTCTTAAGACTCATATGATAAAATTATTTCATACTATTAAAGTAGCTGCTCATCTCGTCATCTGAATGAAACGAAGGATCTCCTGAATTTAAGCACAGCGCAACATTAGACTTCTTTCGAAACTCGCTGCAAGCGGCTCAGGATGACGTTCAAGCAGTTATCTATTAAAAAATAAACTTATGTTTTTATCTAGAGAAGATTTTGTTAATCTATGTAAAGAGGCTATTTTAACTACTCGAAAAGAGTTAGTAGTTAATAATCAATTAAGCGGATATATAGCCTACCATCGTGAAATTAAGGAGCATGATTACTTCTCTACCAATGTTCGTGACCCTCTTCGCAATACGAATGAAGATGAATACCAATATAGGCATGATTTAATTCAACATGCTGGTTTAGGTAACTGTCATGAGTTGGCAGATGTTCTTTTATTAAAAATTGCTAAAGAAATTGATAAACGCGATGCATTTGCAAAAATAAGTATTATGAGTTCCAAAACATTTGATCATGTATACTTAGAAATAAAAATTCGATTAAAACATGAAAATAACTTTTCCTTATGGGAAATTGACGCCTGGGATCCTCGTATTATTGATATTAGCACTCGCTCCGATGGTTCTATTAAAAATTCTGAAGCTCTTAATTACGGTTATAAAGCACGCCGATTAAATTTGATATACACTGATGAAATAAATTACAAACAAACTTATACTTTTTTTCACATTCCCAAACCCCAAAAAGGATGTCCGTCACGAGACGCAACTCCTGAAAGAGAAGTTTTAAACAAACATAAACGCAAATTATATAATGATTACTCTATTGAGGATTCAATAAAAGAAGGAAAAATTCCTTCTGAAGAGAGCGAGCTACGTTATTTACAAAAAGCATCTAAGTGGCAGAAAAATTATTAATATACCCAAAATGTATCTTTCACAACTCTAATAAACACTTTAATTCGTCGAAAGAAGAAACCTCATAATGCGGTTTAATATCATCTGGGGCTAATTTTTGATGCTGATTAAACCAACAAGTGAAAAATCCCGCATTAATTCCTCCTAAGATATCAGACATGGGATTATCACCAACCATTAACACTTTTGAAGGAAGAGGATTCCCCATCAACTTAAGAGTATGCTCAAAAATATTTTTATGCGGTTTAGCAAACCCTACTTGCTCGGAAATAACGAGAATATCAAAAAACTCTGTTAAGCTCGTATGATTTAAGCGAGCATGCTGCAACTTTGTAAATCCATTAGTAATAATGCCTAATTTAGCTTTATCTTTTAGTGCATCAAGAAGAGAAAGCACGCCATTAATGGGCTTGCAAATAGTAGCCATTATTTCCATAAACGAATTATTTAAATCTTCAGGCTTGCAATTTAGACGATTAGCCCACAAAACGAAGCGCTTGCATTGCAATTGTTCTGCTGTAATGCTGCCATTTTGATAATCAACCCACAAAGGTTTATTAATAAGCTCGTATTCAGCGTAATCTTGTTCAGTAAAAATAACTTTATATTGAGCAAATAAATGTTGTAAACCAGTAAAGGCATCAAAATGGAATAAGGTATCATCTGCATCAAACAATACCCAAGAAAAATTATTAATTGAACTCAATTTAAATTTCCTCGATTTATAATCATATAAAATTCTTTTTAAAAATAGCGAACTATGTTATTTACATAACAAAGTACTTAAGGAGCAGGCATTGAAGGAACGCTTAACTTTGTAGGTTCTGTCACTCTAGTTTTAAAAATACCAACATTAACAGGAGAAACTACTGGAACAGAGAGGCTAAAAGGACGAATAGAATTAAGTAATTTATAAGTTTGATCAGTAGCCTCTCCATATTTAACTAATTGTGCTATTGAATAATTCATATTTTGATATAGAGCCATTATGGCGTTAATTATGATCTCCAATGAGTTATCATCGGTTAAACCAAACAAACCTAACTCTTTTTCAAATACAATATATTTATATGGGTTTTTCTCAATGTCTAATTTTGCAACCATTGCAATATGGCCTGCTGTAAAAGAGCGTTGTGATTTAGTATAAGAATTTTGTGTAAACATTAAACCACATATATCATCTTTTTTTAGCTGTTCATCGTTAAATACACGAGCTAAATCATTCCATTGAATAGAATGGTATTGACTTGCAGAAGATACCTCTGTTTCTGCATTGGCAATAATTTTTCTAGATAAAGAAGGAGGAAGCGTCCGAGCCTGTTCTAATTGATAATTGAGTAAATCTAATTCCGGACAAAGCCATTTAAATTGCCCTTTTATCAATGAAAGAATAACCGATATAGACTGCCCAAAACAATCTCCGCCTGTTTCTGCTAAATCTTGTTTCGGGTTGTAATCAAAATGATATTTATCATTATCGTGAGGAAGATAAAAATAAGTTTTTTTTAATTTCTTCAACCGAAGGCAACAATCAATAGCAACATCACTACAAAATCCGTGTTTATGCAGTAATGCGATCTTATTTTTTTTATCTCTATTCATTATTGATAAAGTACTATCAATAAGTGTTTTTGAAGGCATTGAATTTAAGGCTTCTTTAATGGAGCGTGCAGCTAAAACTCCTTCTGTAGTTAAATGTGCTTTACATTTAATAAAGTAATTATTAACATCAATTAAAAATCCTCGATATGTTTGTAATTCTTTCCAATAAAAAATACTAGTGTTCCATAATACGTCTTCTAAAGGATCTCCTTTTTTTACCAATTTCATAAAGCTTTTATTTAAATTAGTTAAATAATCTTTTAATAAAATTAATATATTGATCAACTCTTCGTTTTCTTCATCAATAGTGCTAAATTTATTACCTGATAGACTTAATGCTCTTTTTACGTCAAGTATACCGTTTGGTATTTTATTCCTTAACGTTTCTAATGTTGTTTTTCTTCTATTCAATAAAGTGAAAATTTCCTCTAGATCTAAGCTTACCAGTTTAGGCAATTCACTATTTTTATTCTTAAATTGTAAAAGGTTTGAAGTATATTCATTCAGCATCAGTAAAGCATCTGAAAATTGTTTCTTGGCATTTACATGGTAATAATTAATAAATTGAAATGATTCAAGATCACTTTTAGCATTTGCTAATAATGTTTGCGCATCCTTCTGAATCAATAATATTTTATTAGACTCCAAAAATTTAATTATCTTCCGTAAAATATAAGGAATCATTTTTTTGACCTCAAATTATTGAGATTATATTTTAACATAAAATTAGTCATTTTTTTTATAATACAAAAATATTTTGTTAAAAATTATTCTATACATCATAAAAAAAAACACAAAGATCTGTTTTTAATCTATAATAATATAAAATTCCCTATTACTTAAATATCATGATTAGAAACCTATTATTAGAGATTACCAAATCGCTCAATCAAATTAAGAGTCTTAGTATTAAAAACACATTAAGCGACTTGATAAAGAACGATTTGGCTCATCTTGATTTAAATGATCCTCATTTTTTAGATGGGCCTAACGGATATATTGATTATTATTCCCCTTATGCAGAAGAACAATTAAAAAATAAAACTAGAATTTTAGAAGATTATCTGGATAAATTGTATCTTATTCAAGCCACCTTACTATGCAGTCATGGAAAACCAAATTCTCCTCTTCCAAAAGAAACTGATTTTTCTAAATTATCAGAACGACCAAGAGTACAAGAGAAACTAAAAGAAATTAAAGACATAAATGAAAGCCGTTTAAAATTAGAAAAAATAAAAAATAATTTACAAGATACTCGCATACAAATAAATAACATTAAAAAACAAGATACTTTAGAAGAAACAGTAAAACTCGAATTGGAGCAACTATTAAAAACCGAAAAATCTCTAGAAAATGAATTAGCCAAAGTGAAGGGCGGGATCGAAAAATTCGATAATGAAGTTTCGAAGATACCTGGCTTTAAGGAATTAAAGTCAAATATTATGAGTTTACATAGGCATTCTGAAGTACATCAACAACTCTTAACTCAAATTCCAAAGGGAATGATAGATCTTAAAAGAGCTTTAAATTTTAATCAGCACCACGATTCTCTTAGTGATGAAATTAAAATAAAAACTCAGAAATTACAGACAATACATGGAGAAGGCCCTGTAACAGCTAAACTAAAAAAAGAAATTATAGAATTGCAAGAAAGACAATCAGCTTTACCTCCTATTCAATTTAGTACTTCTAAAGTTACAGATGAAGAAATTAAATTAATGTTGGAGAATTTAAGAGAATTAATGTCATCAAGCGTTAAAGAGTATCAAAAATTAACTCTTGAAGGCGGAGAACTTAATACTTATTTACAAAAAACAACAGGCTTTTATTGGGAAAATTTGTTGTTATTCAGTAAAACTGTAAAGGCCATCCAAAAAAAATTAAAAAATAATAATGATTCATTAGAACCTCAAGGCACGATGTTAGCTGAGTGTATTAATGAAAGTTTAAATCATATTCCTTCCGAAGACATAATAAATCAAGCACGATCAAAACTAATGGAGGTTGATAAAAATCTTCAATCACGCAAAACAGAACATTTCGCTAAAATAAATGAAATTCCAATACGTTTTTATAAAGGTTCTGCTCTTGCTATTTGTAACAAAGCAATATCAGAATCAAATGAACCTATTTTTTATATTCCTTATAATGCTGAAAATTATGCCCTTGATTTTCCTCATATAGATTTCTCCAATACTCTAGGAAACTGTTTTGGAGAAAACCACGCTTTTCTTAAACAAATTAATGGAAAAGAGCCTTCTTTAAATAATATTTGTCCATCGAAAGATCTAATGAATTTCCAATTAGAACAGAGCAGACAAGCAGGGACAATGAAAAAAGAGTTGGGTACTTATACAGGAGACCTCACTAAAGAAGGCAAATTTGCAAAGTGGGAAAATATAAAAAGCTTCCTTACCCAAAAACCTGATTCTAAAAAACATGGTGATGTTTGTTGGTTAAAATTTACAGGAGCACGAGTTGATGGCCATGAGAAAAATGTAGCACATGCCATTGGATTTATTAAAATGAATAATCCTTCTCCGTATAAATACATTCTTTATGATTATAACTTTGGCCCTATGGGTTTTAGTAATGATAAACAATTAGAAATTTACATTAAACACCTTTTTGAAGGTGAAAAAGCTTATTTTCCTTATTCTCAATGTACTTTAGAGAAAGTTGATGAGGTTAGCAATGAAGGTCAGCTTTTTATTAGTGGAATAAAATCATTACAATCACCCGATCCCCAAATAAAAGAATGCAATCGATTTTATTGGAATAAAGATAAATTAATGCAATTTATGAGTTATTTTGATTCCTCTACTTCAGCAAGTGACATTGATTTAGTTATAGAACAAGTAAAAAAATTACCTAAAGATGAGCAATTGGATATTTACTCAAATCTTTCAAAATCAATACCATCTACTCAGTTAGCAAAGAAAACCAAAAAATCGTACGAGCAACTGATTAATAATGAAAGAAAAACACTGCAGACAGAGCAGATTCAAAAAGAAATTATTCCTACAAAAGAAGCGTTTGATAAAAATAAAGATCAATTGATGGACTGTATAAAGAAATTTAATAAATTGACTCAGAAAAATGATGTTGAGTTAGTAATGAAAAAAACTCAGCAGTTACCTAATGAACAGCAATTAGAGATTTATAAAATCTTATTAGGAAAAATTCGAACAGAATTATCGAAGAAAATAAAAAAAGAGTACGAGGATATTATTTTAAAAGAGACAAAAAGATTATCTAGCCCAGAGTCTCAAGAAAGAAGCATTACTAATCAATCAATTTCAAATATAGATTCTCAAGAATTACCTTTAGTAAATCAAGAACAAATTCATTCTCATTATGTGAATGATCCTGTATCAACTGAAACTAATGAGCCTATCAGACAAGCTCCTATATTAGATCAACAAAATATCGCTCCCATTGAAATGGTTTCATCTCCTCTATTAGCAAATCAAGATAATATTACTCCTATTCAATCGAACATTAATGATTTATTTAATGAATGTACACAACTAATTAATGAACTTAGCTCCTATAAAATTAATGCTGAAGATAAACTTATTAAATATTGTAAGGACAAAAAGAAATCAATTAATGAAAATAAAGATAACTACATTAAATTAAAAGAAATACATAGCAATTTAACGATTTGTATTAACTCAGTAAATTCAAAAGAAATGCAGGCTGTAAAAAAAGAAATTGAGCTACTAGAAAAAGCATCACCACGCTCTTCGGGTGGTAGCTCAACCAATTCTGAAAAAATTAAAGAAATAAAAACAGTATTGGGTAAAGTTCCTTTACTTGAGCGCATCCATGTATTTACGAATGAAGGAAATGAATGGTGCAATAAAGTGCGTATCGCTTTAGCAACACCTAATAAATTTAATTCAGAGTCAATCCTTACAACTGAAGGTAAAGTAGATCTTACTAAAGAACTCGCAAGCAGCTTTCTAAATTTACATAGTCAGTTTGAGAAAGAAAATCAATCCCTAAATAAACCCACTGAGCCTCTGATTAATCTAATAGAAGTTCCTATTCATACACAAGAAGAAACTCTTGTTATAAATCATACTCAACAGGCAAATGATGGTGAAGTTCTACAACAAGCTATACTAGAAATACCTACACCAAATAAGCTTATAACAGAATGTGAAAAACTCCTTCAAAGCATTAATAGATGCATCATTAATCCTAATGATGATGAGCTCATTAACTATTGCAGACAAAAAAGGAATCAAATAAAAGAAAATACAAATGATTACGATAAATTACAAGAAATAAAAAATGATTTAAATCAACATCTTGATGCAGTAGACTCAAAACAAATGAAGGATATAAAAGAAGAAATCGCTAAATTAGAAAAAAAACCATACGAAAATAATACAACATTCTTTGGTTTTAATTATGGTGGCACAAATCAGGCGGCAATTAATCAAATTAAAGCTCAAATTAATAAAATAGAAGAAGTACTTTGTAAGATTCCTTTACTTGAACGTAAAGATGTACTTACTAATACAGAAAACAAACACTACAATGCTGTAAGAAATGTTTTACCTGAGCAACGCTTTAAAAGCTTATATGAGGTAGTTGGGTCACAAAACCAACAGCCCACCACCAATCAGTAGCAAGTAAATTGGCTTAGCTATCAAGTACATGCAAAGGAGCTTATGTACTTATAGTCTGTGTCACACGACTTCAAAAAAATATTTTGGAAATAGCGAAATTTACAACCCCGTAGCAATAGGATTTACATTAATATTAGGATTAATTCCACAATCATCTAATAATTTAAGCAAATTATTTCCTTTAGGAGTTAATCGTTTGACACAGTATTCTTCTAAGTAGCTTTGCAATACATAATAATAATCAGGCAAGGTCATAATAGTAAGAATTTTTTCTGCTCGCTCTAAATGAAGTGTATTTTGACTATTACAAGCTTGAAACAAAACGCCGCCGAGCATTGCAACAATACTGGCTTTACGTTGAGTATTAGCCAAATGAAAGCGTTGTATACATTCATCTAACGCTCTATCTTTGTCCCAGTCCACCCATTCATTATAAATAGCCAAAGCATCTTCGGCGTCGCCTGAGTGGTTGTCAGTCATTTGTTGCATAAAATAAGCTACGGGAATAACTGCTTGTACATTCGCCCAAGAACAATTTCCTGCAATTTGAGAACTAATGGGCAATTGGGCAATAGGAATTAAGCCAAGTTGTGTATTAATTGCTTGATGAAAAAAACGTCGACTCTGTTTTTTATATAAAAAATCATGAAAAAATTCTAAATTAAGCCCTTTAGGTCGAGTAATCTTATAAATATTAACACTTCCTTCTTGCAGGCTATTTTCTCCTCGATCAATTTTCGCCCACCATTGTTTATAGCGAATAAAACATAATGCATGTCCTCGGCTTGCAACGGGCAAAATGAGCATGGATGCATGCTCAACAATCTGCTGAATTTCTCTTAAATGGTTTTGGTTTAGACGAGGAACATGTTGATATTGTAATAGTCGAGCGGCATCGATAAAGGCTTCCATTATGGTATAAAATAATGGAATTTGTTTTCTTAGATGACGCGAAGTATAGCTGGAAATAAAACGGCGTAAAGAATCTTTAACCACAGCAATGGTAAATTCTAAAATAAACCCTTCGTAATCTAATTCAATAAATTCGCCTTGAGCATTGAGAATATCTACATCGCCTTGAAGTTCAAAACGATGACCTAAAAGCTTGCCATTAATAAAATCTTGCGCAAAATCTAATTTCGCACCGTGTTGATATAGTAATTGTTTGATGGGTTCTTGCCCGCGCAACACCGGGTATACCAAGACGGAAAGACCATTACGCGTATACGCATTCGCATTCGCTTTATGCACTAAAAGTAAACGCGCCATTTCCAAATCATTATTATCTACAGCCCAATGCAAAGGTGTACGTCCAGTCACATCGGGTTTATTAACATCGACACCCCGTATCAATAATTGCTCAGCTATATCGGGCTGTCGAGTAATAGCGCATTCAATTAATGGCGTAAACCCATATTCATCGATATCATCTAAAGACTCACCTTGACGTAAATACGCTTCAAATTCAGGCATACGATGATTAATAATATCATTGGCTATGGTCATTTAGCCCCCTTATGGACCGCGCGGCGTTGGATCAGTACGAAATTTTGGCATATTACCTAACCGAAGTTGTTTTTCTTTGTCTTGTTCGCGCTTCTCATTATCATATTCTCTGCGTGCCTCAGTATTTAATGGAGGCTCAGGATTTAAATTGGGATCAATACCATCAAAGCGCTGACTGATTAACTCTGGATGTTGTAAAATATTATTTTGCAACTCCCCTTCAGGACTTTGCTGTACATGCTCCTCATTAGAATGATCGCGCGCTTTGACAGAAGCTAATCTACGCTCGCCTTGTTGTTCCATTAAACGCCTATTTCGCTCCATTGCTTTCGTTTCTGCAATCAAAATAGAGCCATTACCTCTACCACGTTTGGGAAGCCTTATATCAATATCACGACTAGCACGACCGCGCATAAAAGGATTTAATCCTCCAGAACCAGTTGAACCACCTGACTTGGGTTCATCACTGCGGCCAGTGTCGTCTTTATCTTTTTTAAAATATTTAAATAATTTTCTTTTACTCATAAGTGAGCATTTACCTCAATTATTAAGATTCCTCTTTATTAATTGTAGTTCTTTGTTGAGGTTACAAGTAGTCTCTTTGCAAAATTTCTGCAATTTGTATTGCATTAGTGGCCGCACCCTTACGTATATTATCTGCTACCACCCATAAATTTAAACCATTAGGATAAGAAATATCTTGGCGGATACGTCCTACAAATACCTCATCATGACCAACAGCATGACTAATCGCTGTGGGATAAGTCAATTTTGTAGGGTTATCAACCACTTTAACGCCTGGTGCTTTTTCTAATAAAGCACGAGCTTGCTCTACACTTAAGGGTTCTTTCAATTCGAGATGGATTGCTTCAGAATGTCCATAGAGTACAGGAACACGTACAGCAGTAGGATTGACCATAATATCATCATCTTCTAAAATTTTACGTGTTTCCCAAACCATTTTCATTTCTTCACGCGTATAACCGTTTTCTTCAAATTGGTCAATATGAGGCAACACATTAAAAGCTATTTGTTGCGAATATACTTCGCGTTTGGCTGGACGGCCATTTAGTAAATCGCCCATTTGCGAAATAAGTTCAGAAATTGCTTTTTTACCTGTACCAGAAACAGATTGATAAGTAGCCACATTAATCCGTTTAATACCAACAGCATCATAAATAGGCTTTAAAGCCACCACCATTTGAATAGTAGAGCAATTAGGATTAGCAATGATTCCTCGTTGTTCATAATCTACAATACGAGAGGCATTGACTTCCGGCACTACCAAAGGAATATCGTGTTCATAGCGAAAGCAAGAGGTATTATCAATCACCACACAGCCCGCGCTGACCGCTTTAGGCGCATATTCTTTTGAAACTGATCCACCAGCAGAAAAAAGAGCAATATCCGCCTGGCTAAAATCAAACTCAGCTAAATCGAGCACATCTAATTCTTGATTTTTAAATCGTACGGTTTTACCTACAGAGCGTGAACTGGCTAAAGGATACAGCGTTTTAACTGGAAAGTTTCTTTCTTCTAACACCGTTAAAAAAGTCTCCCCTACTGCTCCTGTAACGCCCACTATAGCTAGATTTAATTCTCTACTCATAATAATGATAACCTCATTGCTATTATACTCAAAACACATGAATTTTCGGCTTTTATGCTATTGCTTTTTCCGCTTAAAGCCCATTTAAAAACTCGCAATAGGATAGACTATTACTCGCTTTTAAATGGGCTTTAAGCAAAAAAATCAAGTTGCCTAAAATACCGAAAATTCATGTGTTTTGAGTATATTTTTAAGTACATTGCGCTTTATGACGCAAATAATGATCCATTAAGACTAAAGCCATCATTGCTTCAGCAATCGGAACCGCTCGAATTCCTACACAAGGATCATGCCTTCCTTTAGTAACAACCCTTGCTTCTTCGCCTTTTATATTTATAGTTTGACCTGGGGTAATAATACTTGAAGTAGGTTTTAAGGCCAGACTCACCTCAATAGTTTGCCCTGTAGAAATACCACCTAAAATACCCCCTGCATTATTACTTAAGAATCCTTGCGAGGATAATTCATCACGATGCACACTACCTAATTGAGTCACTGAATTAAATCCAGCTCCAATTTCAACTCCTTTTACTGCATTAATCGACATCATAGCATAAGCTAACATAGCATCTAAACGATCAAAAACCGGATCGCCCCAACCAATAGGAACCCCCCGAGCACTTATATTCACTCGCGCACCAACAGAATCACCTTGTCGTCTTAAACACTCTATATAGTCAGCTAATTCATTAATTTGCGTTTTATTAGGACAAAAAAAGGCATTATTTATGATTTCCTGCTCATCCTCATAGTGGAGAATTAAATCACCCATTTGTTGCAAATAACCTACTATTTCTACATTTAAATAAGTCTTTAAATAAAGGCGGGCAATTGCTCCAGCAGCAACACGGGCAGCCGTTTCTCGTGCAGAAGAACGCCCCCCACCACGATAGTCGCGGTGTTTGTATTTATGGTGATAAGTAAAGTCCGCATGGCCAGGACGAAATAACGCTTTAATCTCTTCATAATCACGAGAACGCTGATCTGTATTAGGGATAAGTAAAGCTATTGGAGTACCAGTGGTTTTACCTTCAAAAACCCCAGATAAAATCTGCACTCTATCCTCTTCCCTTCGCTGCGTCGTAAATTTAGATTGTCCTGGTTTTCTTTTATCTAAAAACGGCTGAATTAAGACTTCACTTAGCTCCATTCCTGGCGGGCAGCCATCGACAATACACCCAATAGCAGGGCCATGGCTTTCGCCAAAACTAGTTACTGTAAATAAAGTACCGAATGTATTACCAGCCATTTATCCTCACCTAGGAAGCTTAAAATACTTATCTAATTGTTGTTTGCTCAGTAAAAACACCCCTTGCCCTCCATGACTCATTTCCAACCATGTAAAAGGAATAGACGGATAGGCTTCACATAAAGCGTCTTCACTATTACCCACTTCAACCACTAAAATACCTTGCTCACTTAGATAAGCATGAGCTGTCTTTAAAATTTTATCAACAATAGCTAAACCATTATTGCTCGTTTCTAAGGCAAGCACTGGCTCATGTCGATATTCATCGGGCAAAGTTTGCATCTCTTCCTTGCTCACGTAAGGAGGGTTGCTTACTATAATGTCATAATGCTTATGCGGAACTTGTTCAAAACAATCTGATTCGATTAAAGTAAGTTGATCTTCGACTTCTAAGCGCTCTTTATTAATTTCAGCTACTGCAAGTGCTTCACTAGAAATATCTACTGCGTCCACTAAAGCTTCTGGAAAAGCATAACAACAAGCGATGGCAATACAACCACTACCCGTGCATAAATCTAAAATATGATGAACTTGCTCTTCTGCAATCCAAGGTGAAAATTGATTTTGAATTAATTCAGCTATAGGAGATCGAGGAATAAGTACACGTTCATCCACATAAAAAGGTAAATCAGAAAAATAGGCTTCTTTAATTAAATAAGGTACTGGAACACGATGATTAATTCGCTTTTCCAATTGATGACATAAATATTTTTTTTCACTAGTAGTCAATCGTGCATTTAATAACATAGGATCTAAATCATAGGGAAGAGACAAGCTGCGTAACACTAGAGAGCGCATATCATCCCAAGCATTATCCGTTCCATGACCATAGTATAATTGAGACTCAGTAGCACAAGATAAACTAAAACGTAAAAAATCTAGAATAGTAATTAATTCATCCGTTTCTTTAATAATACAATTGCCCATGCATACTCCAGAAAAATACTCAAATAAAAGAAAATTGTACCCGATCTACCCAAAGATGTCTTTGTAAAAATATCAAAATTTAATCAATAAGATGTAGGTTGGGCCTTGGCTCAACAATTCATATTTAATTTGACTAACATTGTACAAAATGATCAAATACCTCTTTTTTGTAAAAAACGCTTAATAACTCGAGTTTAGCCATTTTTCCCTAATCCGTTCACCCTGAAGAGCGTGCGTAGCACGCGTCTCGAAGGGTTGGATCTTGTACAGAAAACATAACGACTATTTTTTATTTCGACGAGCCAAGTAGGATAGTTTTTTCCAGTCACCTGAGATAAGAGCCTCCTTCTTTTTTCTACTCCATCCTTGAATTTGTTTTTCGGCTTGTAAAGCCTCGATCCGAGTAGGGAATTGTGTTGAGTACGCAAGTTTAACGGGTAGTCTCGTTGCTGTATATAGCCTAGTCCTAATAAATTGATTATAATCATCTATTTATGACGTACTCAT
>CAMFHA010000025.1 GCA_945952115.1 uncultured Legionella sp.
GAGCTTTTTCGGGTTCATTGTTTATAATCAAATTATTAGGACTAGGCTATAGTTTTTTCAGTTGGTTTAAAGATTTCATAAATAGAATTTATTTTTGACCACATTATTTCCCCTGTTTCGCATAAGTGGGCTATTATTTTTCTTAATTCAATCAATGCAAAATCAGGAAAGGAGCCTTGACGTAATAAGTCATTTAATTCTTCTTGCTCTGTTGCTGAAAGTTCTGATTTATAACCCACTCTAGAGTAAAAATCATATAACTTGCTAAGAGCCTCACCCAAGCAATTTAGATGCAAAATATCTGAGCCTTCACTTGCTTCATCGCCCACTGTAACTAGTATTTGCTCGACTTGTTCATAAGGAGTTTTAGGTCCTCCAAAAGGGGAATGTCCTCGACAACGATCTCTGAGACGAAATTGTGCGGATTTCATTTTGTCATAGAATAGTTTATTTGGACTTTTTTCTTGGGGGAAAAACATAGTTAACGCTCTATTTTTTCGTAAATCTTGTTAATGCTAACATAATGATAATAAAAAACACAGAGCGTTTAAAAACTCCTTGATCAGTAAATGCCATTATGGCGAAGTAGGGCATCTATCGTTGCGGCTCTTCCTCGAAATTCTTTATACGCTTCTGCTGCCGTTTTGGAGCTTCCAATTTCTAAAATATACTTCAAGAAATCATGGCCAGCTTGTTCATTAAAAACCCCTTCTTCTTCAAAGCGTGAAAAAGCGTCACTGGAGAGTACTTCTGCCCAGCTATAGCTATAATAACCTGCTGCATATCCGCCACCAAAAATATGGCTAAAACTGTGCTGAAAACGATTATAGGGAGTAATAGGAATAATATTAGTTTTTGTGCGAACATCCGCCAAGATATCACTGATAAACGTATGGTTTGGTGCAAATTCTTCATGAATACGAAAATCAAATAAAGAAAATTCTAGCTGACGCATTATTGCCATTGCAGATTGAAAATTTTTAGCCGCAATTAAACGCGCGTACACAATTTCTGGTAAAGGTTCGCCGCTATCAATATGGCTTGTTAAAAGATCTAGAGCTTCTTTATTCCAGCACCAATTTTCAAAAAATTGACTCGGTAATTCAACTGCATCCCATTCGACACCATTAATACCGGCGGCGCTTAAATAGTCCACTTGAGTTAATAAATGATGTAAACAATGGCCCATTTCATGAAATAAAGTAATGACTTCATCATGAGACAATAAGGCAGGCTTTGAGCCAGTGGGTTTAGCAAAGTTACAGGTTAGGGTAGCAATTGGTAGTTGAATGGTGCCATCTTCCAATTTTCGTCGACTTTGCATCGAGTCCATCCACGCGCCACCATGTTTATTGGGTCTTGAATAAAGATCAGAATAAACATAACCCCTGACTTGATTATGTTGATCCACTACCGCAAAGCATTGTACATCTTTATGCCAAACGTCTACGCCCTGAAGCTCTTGTAAACTTACACCATATAATCTTTGAATAATTGCAAACATCCCTTGCATGACTTTAGGTTGTGGGAAATAAGGACGCAAATCTTCTTGAGATAAAGAATATAAGGATTGCCGTCTTTTTTCAGATATATAAGCACTGTCCCACGGTTTAACGTGCTGAAGATGGTATTCTTGTGCTGCGAACTCTTCTAATTGATGAAATTCTTTTTTAGCTTGCTCCTTTGCCCGCTCTACTAAATCATTCATAAAATTCATTACTTGCTTAGGTGACTCAGCCATTTTTGTTGCTAAAGACAATTCAGCATAGTTAGAAAAACCAAGTAATTGTGCTTTTTCCTGTCTTAAAGCCAGCATTTCATTCATTAATAAGGTATTATCAAATTGCCCTGCATTAGGGCCTTGATCTGACGCCCTGGTGACATAGGCTTGATAGAGCTCTTCTCGTAAAGTTTGAGCGCTAGAATAAGTCATTACAGCATTAAAGCTAGGGTATTCTAAGGTTAAAATGTAACCAGGAAGTCCTTTTTCCTCAGCTAATTCTTTGGCAGCATGCAGCGCATGTTCTGGCAAATCTTTGATAAGACTGTCTTCAGGAAGGTACTTAGTGAAGGCTTGAGTAGCATCTAAAACATGATGTTCAAATTGGTTAGATAATTCGGCTAAACGAGTTTGTATGGCTTCTAAGCGTTTTTTATCTTTCTCAGATAGAGCAACGCCTGATAGCTCAAAATCGCGAATGCTGTCAGCAAGAATTTTTTTCTGTGTAGTATTTAACTGGCTGCTATCAATGGATTTAATCGCTTCATAAAGTTTTTTATTATGTCCTATTGCTGCTTCATAAGTTGATAATAAAGGTAAGCATGCGTTATAACATTCGCGCAAGGCTTCAGAATCCATCACAGAATGTAAATGAGACAAAGGAGACCAAAACTTTTCTAAGTTATCCGCTAAATCATCTAAAGGGTAAATTAAATTATCCCAGGTATAGTGAGTATTTTCACTGAGTAAAGAGTCAATTTCTGCTAAATTATGCTTTAATAAAGCGTCTAAATGGCTTTTAAATTCAGTGATATTAATAGAACTAAATTGTGGCAAACCAATAACAGAAGACATAGTAGTTAATCCTTTATTTAAACGCTATATCTTACGCTATTTTATTTTTTGTTTAAATGCTAATTTCTAATCCGCTCGTGTCACAATCAAGTTCAAAATCTCTTGAACAATCAGTGCAGTAGACACTCATAGTAGGTTCAACAGCGTTTTTTAGGTTTATATTGGTACATGCTGTTTTAGGTTTTTTCAAAGCAAAAAAACTTAAAGTGCTTAAATTTTTTGGCATTTCAATGGTGTCATTCGGACGATATTTATCTAAGCGCCGTGTGAGTTCAAAGGTCGTCCCCCAAAGTATTACTAGAAATAGAGCGCTTGCTAATAAAACTATGGGATTAATCATTAAAAACGGTAAAGCTAAAGCCATAGCTCCGAAAATTAATACGGTACCAAGCACATGTATGGCAAAACGCATTTGTTCAAATTTTATTCTTTTTTCTATGTGATTTAGATGATTAGCAATAAATTCTCGCTGTTCTTGATTTTTTGCTTTAAACAAACAGTCTTCGTAGTGTTGATATAAAGTATACAAACGCTTTAATTCAACATAAGCACGAGCAAAAGCATTGGCTACATCAAAAGCAAAAGCAGCTGTAGATAAATATACCGCTCCGGTTGCCGCAGCACCTACCAACACAAACATATTTAATGCGCTATTTAAAGTCCATACACTGTCATTTCCTAACTCAAACCATCGACGAAGCCATTGACTATAAAAGCGTGTTATCGCTGGTATGGAGGCTTCTTTTTGGTTCATCCAAGGACCAGGGATGGTATGCTTTAAAAAGGAAAAACAAAAGGTTAATAAACGAGGAACATGAAAAAATAAACCAAAATAAGCTAAAAAAGGATTGGCGTAGGTATCTAAATTAGCTACAAATTTATTAAATGCTGGGGAGCAAGTAATAACATTATTTAGTAAATTGACAACACGTTTGCTGCGATTGACTAAAATTCGATACCAATTGGCTTGCATCGTCAATAATCTAATGTGCTGTGAAATTGAGAATTCGCTCCCTGCTTCTTGTTCTATATCTAATAAATTAGTCGCAAAATTAAGTCCTGTTAACGCAGTAAGTACACTTCTAAACACCTGTTGTTGCTTATTTAAACGCGCTACTTCTTGAGGAACAACTAAATAATGTTGATGAAGGTGCTTTAATAATTCACACAATATAAGTGCATTAATTAGTCGCGCTTGTATCTGATTTTTGTTCACATAGTCTAAGTTTAAAAAATCGTGGCGCAATTCAGCACATAAAATACTGTATTCTAAATTTAAAAGAGGATGCAGAGGAAGGAGTTTAGCATACGCTGCGGGTTCTAATGCATTAAGTGAGACATCAAAAACCCAACGCCTAGTTACATCATCATATGCTTGTGGCAACTCAGGAAAAAGACTACGTAAATGCTGTGTAATTGGGCCCATAGCTTCTTAAATTATTAAGTTAATTTATTAAATCTTCTGCCAAATTAAATGTGCTATCTTAGCAAAAAATGGACAAAAAGTAAATTTATAAAAACAATTTTAACGTTAACACAAACAGTTATCAGAAAAAATAAACAGTTTCTTGCCGATTTATTTCTTCTGAGCGACAATAGCACCTTAAAATAACTAGCTAAGAGTACGCATGAAGAATCTTTCCGAGTTGGCCAATGCGATACGTATGTTATCCATTGATGCAGTAAACAAAGCTCAATCAGGCCATCCAGGTATGCCTTTGGGTATGGCTGACATTGCTACTGTTTTATGGACTAAGTTTTTAAAACATAATCCTAAAAACCCTTTGTGGTTTAATAGAGATCGCTTTGTTCTGTCAAATGGGCATGGCTCGATGTTGCTTTATTCTCTACTTCATTTAACGGGTTATAATTTAAGTCTTGATGAGTTACGTAATTTTCGACAATTAAACTCCAAAACACCGGGTCACCCAGAGCTAGGCCATACACCCGGCGTAGAAACCACCACTGGCCCACTAGGGCAAGGTCTAGCTAATGCCGTTGGTATGGCACTTGCGGAACGTGTTCTTGCGACACAATTTAATCGCGATAAGTATGAGTTAATAAATCATTATACTTATACTTTCATTGGCGATGGTTGTTTAATGGAAGGAATATCACATGAAGCTTGCTCTTTAGCTGGAACCTTAGGTTTAGGAAAGCTTATTGTATTTTATGATGATAATGGCATTTCTATTGATGGTAAAGTGGAGTCTTGGTTCACTGATGATACCGCGGCTCGATTCAAAGCCTATAATTGGCAGGTAATTGAGTCGGTTGATGGTCATGATGAGAATGCTATTGAACACGCTATTCTGGCCGCCCAAGCAAATACAAAGCAACCCACATTAATTATGTGCAAAACGGTTATTGGCCTAGGTTCCTCTGTTGCTGGAAGCGAACAATCGCATGGCTCTCCTTTAAGCCCGGAAGATATTGCTAAAGTGCGCGCTTTTTTTAATTGGCCTTATGAGCCTTTTGTTATTCCTGAAAGCATTTATCAACATTGGGATCATGTAGAGCAAGGACAAAAAGAAGAGCAAGAATGGCTCTTATTGCAACATCATTACCAAGAGCAATACCCTCAAGACAATGCTGAATTTTTGCGTCGTATTAATGGCGATTTGCCGGATAATTGGCCAAGTGATACACGTAGTTTTTTAATGGATTGCTTAAGCAATGAGAAAGCAGTGGCCACCAGAAAAGCATCTCAACATTGCCTTGAATATTATGCAAAGCTCTTACCTGAAATGCTGGGAGGCTCAGCTGATTTAACCGGGTCTAACAATACGGATTGGTCAGGCAGCAAAACAATTTCTGCGCATGATTTTTCTGGCAATTATCTTCATTATGGCGTTCGTGAATTTGCAATGGCTGCCATTATGAATGGATTGGCTGTACATGGAGGCTTTATTCCTTATGGGGGTACTTTTCTAGTTTTTGCAGACTATGCACGTAATGCCCTACGCCTTAGCGCCTTAATGAAGCAACGCGTTATCTATGTATTAACTCATGATTCCATTGGTTTAGGCGAAGATGGGCCTACGCATCAACCAGTGGAACATGCTGCGATGTTGCGAATGACTCCGAATATGAATGTTTGGCGTCCTGCTGATTTAATGGAAACCGCAGTAGCATGGCAAGTGGCTCTAGAGCATCATAATGGTCCAAGCGCTTTATTGCTTTCTCGACAAAATTTACCGGCCCTGCCTCATACAAAAGACGCGAGCACGTTAATTAAAAAGGGGGGCTATATTATTCAAGATTGTGAAACAACTCCAGATGCATTATTCATTGCTACTGGCTCGGAAGTGCAGTTAGCCCTTTCTGCAGCTGAGCAAGCGAAGGTAAAAGGGATTAAGGTGCGAGTCATTTCTATGCCTGCGCCAGAGCTTTTTTTAAGTCAAGATGAAGACTATAAAGAATCAGTACTACCTAAAACAATTAGAAAACGCATTGCTATAGAAGCGGCAAGTACAGCGTATTGGTATCAATTTGTTGGATTGGATGGTGCCGTAATTGGCTTAGATAGTTTTGGTGTATCTGCACCCGCTGCAGATGCTTATCAATTTTTAGGACTATCGATAGAAAAAATATTAGAGACTTTAATAAAAATAATTTAGAGTTTGTTCATAATCCATTTTGGAGGTCTATGTCGTGCAGTGTGTTGGCGAGATCTCTGGGTGAAATTTTAGTCTGAATTATGGACTATGAATGATGCTTAATTAGAACATGTGGAGAGAAGTAATATGGCAATACGCGTCGCAATTAATGGTTATGGTCGCATTGGTCGTTGCATTTTAAGAGCACTTTTTGAATATAAAAAACACAATGAAATAGAGTTAGTTGCTTTAAATGACTTGTCTAGTCTAGATGTCATTGCACATTTGACTCGTTACGATTCAACGCATGGTACCTTTGCAGGAGACGTAAGTACGGAAGGTGACATGCTTATAGTTAATGGACACAATATTCGTGTTTTTGCAAAACGTAATCCTGCTGAACTTCCATGGAAAGAGTTAAATATAGATTTAGTGTTAGAATGCACAGGCTTTTTCACGGATCGCGATTCAGCGATGAAGCATATTAATGCTGGAGCGAAAAAAGTATTAATTTCAGCACCAGGTAAAAATGTAGATGCTACAGTTGTCTATGGCGTCAATCATAAAGATCTTAAGTCTTCTGATTTAATTGTATCCAATGCCTCATGTACTACCAATTGTTTGGCTCCAGTGGTTAAGCCATTAAACGATGCTATTGGGATTGAATCTGGTCTATTAAATACGGTTCATGCTTATACTAATGATCAAGTACTTCTTGATGGTGCTCATGAGGATTTACGTCGTGCACGTTCTGCAACTCAATCCATCATCCCCACCAAAACAGGCGCTGCTTCTGCAGTAGGTTTGGTCTTACCTGAACTTGCCGGAAAATTAGATGGTTTTGCAATGCGTGTACCCGTGTTAAATGTTTCAGTAATTGATTTAACTTTTATTGCCAAACGTGATACTAGTGTAGACGAAGTTAATAATTTAGTTCGTGCAGCTAAAAGTAAAATTTTAGCTATTAATGAAGATCCTTTAGTCTCTTGTGATTTTAATCATAATCCAGCCTCTTCTATTTTTGATCCTGCGCAAACGAAGGTAATGGGAAAACTAGTTAAAGTGGTTTCTTGGTATGACAATGAATGGGGATTTTCTAATCGCATGATTGATACTGCGTTACATATGATGAGTTGCTAAAGGAAAAAAATGAACTTAATCAAAATGAGTGATGTAGATTTAGTTGGTAAGCGCGTTCTAATCCGTGAAGATTTGAACGTCCCAATTAAAGACGGGATCATTACCAGTGATCAACGGTTACAAGCAGCATTGCCTACACTTAATGCTGCTTTACAAGCAGGCGCTGCCGTTATTGTATTATCGCATTTAGGTCGACCAAAAGAAGGGGAATTTGATCCTAATTTTTCTTTAGAACCGGTCGCTGATTATTTAAAAAATACCTTAAATTATCCTGTTCGATTTGTTAAAGACTACCTTGATGGGATAGATGTTCAAGCAGGAGAGTTGGTGGTTTGCGAAAACGTTCGCTTTAATCTAGGTGAGAAAAATAATGATTCGGCTCTAGCTAAACAATTAGCTGCTCTTTGTGATGTATTTATCATGGATGCTTTTGGCACGGCACATCGTGCCCAAGCATCTACTTACGGTGTAGCCCAATATGCTCCAATTGCTGTTGCAGGCCCTTTATTAGTTAAAGAATTAGAGTCAATTTCTAAAGCGTTGAAAGCTCCAGAGAAACCTATAGTAGCTATTGTAGGCGGTGCTAAAGTTTCTTCAAAATTAACTTTATTAAAACAAATGGTTGGTATGGTTGATTATCTTATTCTTGGTGGTGGAATTGCCAATACCTTTCTTAAAGCACAAGGTTTTGAAGTAGGTGTCTCACTTTATGAGGAGAACCTTCTTGAAGAAGCCAGAGATATTTTAAGCCTTGCTAAAGAAAAAGGCTGTATCATTCCTTTGCCTAGTGATGTAGTAGTCGGTAAAGCATTTAGAGAAAATTGTCCCGCATTTAATAAAACTTTAGCTCATGTTGCTATGGATGACATGATTTTAGATATTGGTCCAACAACAGTTCATCATTATGTAGATATTATTAATCGAGCTAAAACCATTATTTGGAATGGTCCAGTAGGCGTTTTTGAATTTGCGCAGTTTGCATACGGTACTCGTGCATTAGCCATTGCTATTGCTGAAAGTGATGCTTTTTCGATTGCTGGAGGAGGCGATACCTTAGCTGCAATTGATTTATATGATCTAAATCAACAAATTTCTTATATTTCCACAGGAGGTGGGGCATTTTTAGAGTGTTTAGAAGGTAAGACTTTACCTGCTGTTGCTATTTTGCAGGAACGAGCTAAAGATGCTGCGTCGAACTAAAATAATTGCTACTTTAGGCCCAGTGAGTAAAGATTTAAATACATTAACATCATTGCTTAGGGCTGGAGTAGATGTCGTTCGTATTAATTTTTCTCATACAGATGCTTCTGCTATCCAATTAATTAAGGAAGTACGAGCCATTGCGGAAGAAATTAAGCGTCCAATAGGCGTAATGGCTGATTTACAAGGTCCAAAAATAAGAATAGGACGTTTTCAAAACAAATTTATTACACTAATAGATGATCAAACCTTTACTTTAGACTGCGGTCAGGATGATTTATTAGGAAATGAGCAAGAGGTTGCTGTCCTTTATCCTAATTTAGCTAAAGAGCTTTCGATCGGTGACTGTTTGTTAATTAATGATGGGTTAATTGAGTTAGAGGTTAAGCAAATTCAAGGCTCTAAAATTGAGTGCCGTGTAATTGAAGGGGGTGTTTTAAGCGATCGTAAAGGATTAAATCGAAAAGGTGGCGGCTTAGCTGCACGAACGCTTACTGAAAAAGATATTAATGACTTAAAAACAGCAATTCAAGCTGAAGTCGATTATATTAGTCTCTCGTTCGTTAAGGATGCTCAAGATATTCGTCATGCGCGTAATTTAATAAAAAGTTTTGGGGGTAAAGCAACGCCTATTATCGCCAAAATTGAACGTTCAGAAGCCTTGGATCATTTAACTGAAATCATTGGTGAAGCAGATGCTATAATGGTTGCTCGAGGTGATTTAGGCGTTGAAGTCGGCGCAGCAGAAGTTCCCGCTATCCAAAAACACATTATTGAGCAAACTCGTCTTTTAGATAAGGTTGTTATTACAGCGACTCAAATGATGGAGTCGATGATCACAAACCCGCAACCTACTCGAGCAGAGGTTTCTGATGTAGCCAATGCTATTTTAGATGGAACAGATGCCGTCATGCTTTCTGCAGAGACGGCAAGTGGCCACTATCCTGTGAAAGTAATTAATATGGTGAATAAAACGTGTTTAAGTGCAGAAAAGCACGCGAGTATTTTTTACCGCTCTGAAACAACAGAAGCCTGTCATTATCAACGAGCGGATCAAGCCATTGCAATTGCAACCATGCATGCAGCCAATCATTTTCCTGTTCAGGCAATTATTACGCTTACTGAATCAGGTGATACTGCTTTATGGATTTCAAGACAACCTAGTATTGTTCCTATCTTTGCGATTTCTGCTAATAAAAGAACAATTGGTCGCTTAAGCCTAGTGAATAAT
Organism: uncultured Legionella sp.; assembly: GCA_945952115.1. Taxonomy (GTDB): domain Bacteria; phylum Pseudomonadota; class Gammaproteobacteria; order Legionellales; family Legionellaceae; genus Legionella. The sequence continues at coordinate 9,746 of CAMFHA010000025.1, forward strand.
GTCTTTCCCTTATTTCTTGATTATCACCAATTTCCTCCAGAGCATTTAAAAGAAAAAATACTTAATGAATTAATTAAAATTCATTATTTAAACCGCAAAGGTTATGTATTGTTAACGCGAGGAAAATATATAGGAATTCCTGGAGGAACTAATTGCATGGAAATTATCTCTTTAGAAAAGATACCAAGTAAAACTTAAGGCCAATTTAACAGAGTAAACGCACCTAAACGTACATTATAAATCCAAAACGCCTACGTTCCTCGCTTTATGCTTTCAATTGGCCTTAAGTTTTAATTGACTATAAAGTCCGTTCATGCTGAGGAGGCGCGTTAGCGCCGTCTCGAAGCATAATCTGATAAAGCTCCCCAATCTTGACGAAATAGAGCTTCTTTTTTTCTTCTACTCCAACCTTGTATCTGTTTTTCAGCAATAAAAGCTTCTTCCCTTGTATTGAATGCTTCCGAATACATTAATTTTACAGGCAAACGAGTGCTGGTATAACAACTAGGAACTATTTTATTTTGATGTTGATATAAGCGATTTTCAAGGTTATCAGTATGACCTGTATAATAGCTGCTATCTCGACATTGAAGAATATACACATAAAACATGCCTAACTCCGTTTAGTGTTAGACTGATATGCTTCGAGACAGCGCTAACGCGCCTCCTCAGCATGAACGGGTTAAACCTGTGCTTTTGAGTATTTGTCAACAAAAACTTAAGGCCAATTGAAAGCTTTATGCGCGGAATCCAAACTCTACCTCACTTCAAGGCCGTCTGGATGTTGTGCATAAAGCACAGCACGTAGGCAACAGAGACGCTTTTAGTGCTCAAAATTTAGATGCGTTCACCCTGCCAATTTAACGCCTCCCTTGAATAGTTGCCTTTATTTTAGCTTAGGGGAAAAATCTTCTTCATAAAGACCCTCAGGCTCACCAAAGCTACCACTAAAAGAAGCAATAAATTTATCATCATTACATCGATTTGCTTGAAAATGACTTTGTGCTACTAGTGCGCGAACATCAGGTCTTTTTCTTCGCTCAAAAAGAATAGAAGCCTTTTCTAACTCTTCTTTTCTTAGCTTGATCGCCTCTTGAATTTCTTCAACGATAAGCTCAAGTTGTTTAGCACGTTCTTGAGGATCACTGTATTGTTTATTATTAATATAAAGATCAGACCCTGAAGCAAAGTGAGCTGTATATTTAAAGAAACCTGGCCCAACATAACGATGCTCTTGTTGCATTATTTCTTTTTCTGTGCGGCCTCGACTTTCAACATCTCGCTTTTTTCGTCTTTTAATAATATGCGAATAATCTTCTGCATTTATATTTATATTTAAAGCAGGAAAATTTTCAGGTAAGTATTTTTGATAGAATAATTGGGCAAAAAGGCCTTCTACAATAATGCATTCAGAAGAAAAAATCTTTTCATCTCCCTCACGTTTATTTGTAAGAAATGAAAATTTAGGCTTTATAATTTGCTTATCTTGACCTAGGGCTTGCACATGCTCTTGAAAGAGATCAAGATGTAACATGTTTGGAACATCAAAATTAGTATTATTACGATAATAATCTATTTCAATATCATTAGGACGTTCTTTATAATAATCATCCATATTAAGCTTTTGTGCACTGATGTTTTCTTTTTTTAATTGTTCTAATAATTGTTCAGTAACACCTGTTTTACCACCTGCTGAGGGACCGCCAATAAATATAAATAGAGCCATAATAAACCTTAATCTTTAAGCACCATAAAATAAGCTTGAACATAATCGGGTAAATCTCGGGTTGCTTTAAGGTAATTGGTTTTCCCCGAAAAACTACCAGCTAAATAATCCACTTGATATAAATTGCTAGTAAACGCACCGCCGGTATCTGCTAAAATACCAGCCTTAGAAACCATTTTGCCTGAAGTTGTTTTATACTGCACTAATAATAATTTACCTAATCCCAATTGATTTAAATCTGCTGCAAAAGTAGCACCAGGATCAACAGTAATTTTATAATTCGCATCTTTTCCATAACCTTTTATGCCATCTACTTCTTTGAAATACCAATAACGATCTTGAGCATAGGGGTTTTTTGTTTTGCTATAAGGAATATTATTGCAACGATGGACATTAAATATTTTTTTACCTGCGCCAGGACCAAAATCAGCTACGATGGTTCCTTGTAATAGAGCTGCTTCTAAGTCATCGCGGCTAAGATAAGCTAACACCGGTGCTTGGTTTCGCAAAGCTCCTTTAAGAATAGCTTGTTTTCCGTAACGAAAGCGGGTCAATTGTGGGTGGGCTTCAGCTTGCTCCATACTAAAAGACCGCTCATCAAAAGGCAAACCGTATAAAGGATATAGAGCATTACCTTGTTTTTTCTTACTTGCTTTAGCTAAATGAACATAGTATTTAGTCATTAAAATAGTATTTTTAGGTAAATTTTTTAACAAAGGCTTGCTCGCAGCTAGGCGCTTTACTTCGCTCATATCAGGATACCATTTTAAAAAAATAAAATGCTGTTTAATAAACAAAGGATCATTTAATTCTTGTTGATGAGCACAAATAAATGCCAAGGTTGCTTTAATTTTTTTTAAAGATATTTTAATTTGCCTTCCTTCATGAATCACATTGGGATCATAAAAGACACCTTTATTTAGGTAGGCCAAAGTATTTTTTGCGGTAGTACATAAGGCTTTTGCGTTAATTTGAAGTGGTGTTGAAAAATCAGGTGCTGATTTAATAAATTGAGCTGATGCAAAAACTGAGCTACTCCATAAAAGAAGCAGTATAATCTTTTTCATTATTCAACAGCTTCTTTTTTTTCTCTAGATAAACCTAGCTTTTCTTTTAAGCGAGCTACGGCACTAGGATCGTATTGTTTCGTAGTTTTGTGTTTTACGATAACAGGCGTTGTTTTTGCTGATTGTGATGCATTATTTTCCGAGCATAAAGAAGCGCGTGTTGGATAAATAGGAAAATAATTATCTTGCTCTTGATTATTATAGCGCTGTGTTTTTGTTGTTAATACACTTGAAACAGCGGGCGTAATGGTGGTTTTATTTAATAATTTGCGTGCATTGCGCGCACTTTTTTCTATTCTTTTTCGAATTTTTGCTGCGGCAGCTTCAGCTTCTTCTTGAGTAACTTCCATTACTTCATTGCCCTGTAGATCGATTCGCATTTCTCGTGATTTTAAACAAGTTAAGTAATCTAAACGTCGCGTGAAAACAACTACGGCTTCTCTTAATTTTCCTTTGGAAATTCCGGCAGCGTCTGCTTTATCAGCATAATGTAAAATGTCATTCATAATGCCTGTTTTTAAAGGGCGAATACATAAGGAATTATCAAAAGCCGAAGGAAATTGTGTTGCAAGCCATTGCAGTGCTTCCGTTCGTAATTTCTTTGATTGATTTTTCTGATTTTTATTAAGAACAGCGGTGCGAGGATGCAGTTCCTGTTTACTCATTCTGATACCTTTAATTTATGTCAATGATTGAACCTGAGTTTTCATAAGTTGGAAAATAAATTTTAAACAATCAGTGCAGTAGACACTCAATAGTAGATTCAACTGCGTTTTCTAGGATTATAGAAATGAGCGGGCAATGTACAATGTTTGGAACTAATTTGCAAGCTAAAATCAAGATGTATCAAACTTGTTTTTAATATTTGTTAAAATTCTAAACGGTTTTCTTTTAATTATGATACACTCAATATACCCAAGCTCCTTCACAAATAGCCTTTTGAAGGAACTTGGGTATATTACTAGTGGATTCTGAATTTTAAGTCATTTTTTGGAGAAAAAATGCAATTCTTTGTAGGCCTTTGTTTGATTTTATTTTCTTTGACGAGCAATGCTGATGCGAGCTTACCTAAAAATTGCAAAGCTATGGCTGTACAAGGAAATAGCATCACCTTAAATGCAAAAAAATCTAAAATTATTTTTATTCATAATTTATCGAAAACAGATTTATGGCTAACTCATCCAGTTACAGAGCCTAGTGCAAGTGGTGGATGGAGTAGTCGTATTCAAACTGATCATTGGTCGGCATTTGTCGTCAATAAGCCTTCTTTTATTATCAGTTGTATTGAGTCAATACCTGGGCATGAACAACAAATACCTTGTGAAGGTGCTATTGCTGTTTGTCAATGGAAGGGAGCAAAAATCCCAGAAAAAGAACAAGGTACGTTCTGGGCTGGAGAAGATTTACCTTTGGCTGAGCTTACAGCTGCTCTTGGTGGACGCGGCTTTGGCTTGCCGTAAAGATTATTTAAACAAACAAATTTAAAAAAAATGGTGATGGGTGAGTAAAAAATCAAAAGATCCTTTTTATAAAAGAGAAAGTGAAAAATATGCAGATCCAATTCCTAGTCGTGAGTACATCATGGATGTACTTAATGAATATGGAAAACCTATGTCACGTAATAAATTATTAGATCAATTGCATATTAATAAAGAAAGCCACAAAGAGTCTTTGGGGTTTCGTTTAAAAGCAATGTTGCGTGATGGTCAAGTCATGCAAGATAGAAAAGGACGCTTTTGCCTTTTACAAAAAATTAATTTGTGTCGGGGCACGGTTCAAGGTCATCCAGACGGCTATGGTTTTTTTATTCCGGATGATGGCAGAGAGGATATGTTGCTTACCGCCAAAGAGATGAAAACTGTAATGCATGGCGATGTAGTCTTAGCATATCAAGCTGGTTTAGATCGTAGAGGACGCCCTGAAGCGAAAATTCATGAAGTTTTAGAACATGCGAACGCAACTATCGTCGGCCGGTTTTTTACAGAACATGGAATAAGCATTGTCATACCTGATAGTAAACGAATTACTCAAGATATTTCAATTCCTTCTGAGTTAATTAGCACGGCTAAAAATGGTCAAATGGTTTTAGTAGAAATTATTGCTTTCCCTAATAAACATAGTCAAGCTGTTGGAAAAATTATGCATGTTTTAGGCGAGCATATGGCGCCAGGGATGGAAATTCAAGTAGCTATTCACGCTCATGGAATTCCATTTGAATGGCCCAGCGATGTACTGAGCGAAGTTGCAAAAATTTCTCAACAAGTCAGTGAATCAGAATTGAAAGGACGTACAGATTTGCGTTCCTTACCTTTTGTTACTATTGATGGCGAGGATGCTAAAGATTTTGATGATGCAGTTTTTTGTTATACGAAACCTAAAGGCGGCTTCCAACTGTATGTTGCCATTGCTGATGTAAGCCATTATGTAGCCTTAAATTCAGCATTGGATAAAGAGGCCGCTCGCCGGGGAAATTCAGTTTATTTTCCAGGTAAAGTAGTGCCCATGTTGCCTGAAGCGTTATCTAATGGATTATGCTCATTAAATCCTAGGGTCGATCGCCTTTGTATGGTAGCCGAATTATCTATTAATGCAGAAGGAAAAATTTCTCGTTCTCGATTTTATCGAGCGGTTATTCATTCACAAGCACGCCTAACTTATACTCAAGTAGGAAACTGGTTAACGCAAGGAAAAACAGAATCAGAGTTTCAAGACTTATGGCCTTCATTAACCGCATTATATACTTTATATCAAGTCTTGGTGAAAACACGTAAAGAACGTGGTGCCATGGATTTTGAAACCACAGAAACTCGTATTGAATTTGATGAAAATAAAAAAATTAAATGTATTGTCCCTGTAGTGCGTAATGATGCTCATAAGCTTATTGAAGAGTGTATGTTAGCTGCCAATGTTGCCACTGCGCGCTTTTTAGAGAAAGCTGATATTCCCAGTTTATATCGTGTGCATGCTGCGCCTGAAGAAGATAAAATTACTGCTCTACGCCAATTTCTAGGGGAGTTAGGTCTGCAACTGAGCGGTGGGAAAAAACCTGGCCCCAAAGATTTTCAAAGAACAATGAATTCTATTGGTGAGCGACCCGATAAGCATCTTATTGAAACAGTGATGTTACGCTCTTTAAAACAAGCTCAATATGTTGAAGCTAATGAAGGGCATTTTGGGCTAGCCTATTCTGCCTATACTCATTTCACCTCACCTATTAGACGTTACCCTGATTTATTAATTCACCGTGCTCTAGGCCATCTCTTAGACAATAAGCCGGTTCATGAGTTTAATTACAGCCATGACGACATGAACCGTTTAGGAAAATATACCTCAATGACAGAACGGCGCGCTGATGAAGCAACTCGTGAAGTCGTAGCTTGGTTAAAATGTGAATACATGCAAGATAAATTAGGGCAGGTGTTTTCTGGTCATATTTCAGCAGTCACTAGTTTTGGTATTTTTGTAGAGTTAGATGAAGTTTTTGTAGAAGGTTTAGTCCATATTACTTCATTAAAAAATGATTATTATCAATATGAGGCAACCAATCATCGCTTAATTGGTACTCGGAGTGGAAAAATTTATCATTTAGGCGATAAAATGACTGTTTTAGTGGCGCGAGTAGAATTGGACGAGCGTAAAATAGATTTTGAACCTGTAGAAGAACATATAAAGCATGAATGAGCATTTTGTTTATGGTGTACATGCGGTAGCCGCTTTATTAGCTAATCCTCATCGTACAATATATAAGATTTTTATTGCTAATGAGCGAGCTGATAAGCGCATGCTTGATTTAATTGATAAAGCGCAACAAAGCTCTATTTCTATTGAGCACTTAAGCACGCAAAAGATGAATCAGCGTTTTTCTGATTATAAACATCAGGGGATAGTTGCCCAAGCTTCAGCTTTGCCTGAATATAATGAGAGCCATCTTATCCCTCTATTAGAAGCAAGCAAAAAACCTGCTTTAATTCTTATTCTAGATGGCCTTACTGACCCACATAATTTAGGTGCTTGTCTACGTTCTGCAGATGCTACTGGAGTTGATTTTGTACTCATTCCTAAAGATAAAAGCGCTAGTATTACTCCTGTTGTAAGTAAAGTAGCCTGTGGCGCTGCTGAATCAATACCTTTAGTACGTGTCACTAATTTAGTCCGCGCGATGAATAGTTTAAAAGAACAGGGTATTTGGATTTATGGAGCAGCAGGCGAGGCCAAAAGCAGTTTATATCAAACGGATTGCTCAGGCTCGATGGCTATCGTGATGGGGGCAGAAGGAGAAGGCTTACGCAGACTGACGCGAGAACATTGTGACGGACTTTTTTCTTTACCTATGCTGGGGACTGTTGAAAGTTTGAATGTCTCAGTAGCCACTGGTGTTTCCTTATATGAAGTTATACGACAAAGGCAAAAGATTAATGCATGAATTAAAAGTAAAAGCAGCAAAAGCAGCACTTGCCTATATTGAAGATAATATGACGCTTGGTATTGGAACAGGGTCTACTGTAAATTGTTTTATAAAAGAATTAGCTCAAATAAAACATCGGATTGATGCGTGTGTTGCCAGCTCACTTGCTACTGAACAGCTTTTAAAAGAACTCGGTATTCCTGTTATCGATTTGAATGCTACAGCAGAGCTTGCTTTATATATTGATGGTGCTGACGAAGTTGATATGCAAGGGCAAATGATTAAAGGCGGAGGTGGTGCTTTAACCCGAGAAAAAATTGTTGCTAATGTTGCTGAACAATTTATTTGTATTGTTGATGAGAGCAAGCTAGTAAATCAATTAGGTGATTTTCCTCTTGCAGTAGAAGTTATTCCAATGGCACGTAGCTTCGTTGCACGTCAATTGGTTTTGTTAGGCGGCGATCCAGAATATAGGGAAGGTTTTATAAGTGATAATGGCAATATCATTCTTGATGTATTTAATTTACCAATGCATGCATTAATTGACTTAGAAAACAGCATCAATAATATACCTGGTGTAGTAGAAAATGGCCTATTTGCTCGACGAAAAGCAAATAAAATCATTGTTGCCACTGAGCAAGAGATTCGGTGTATAAAAATATAGGTAAGTGTCCAATGAACACGCAAAAAGTATTTGTAAATCGTATTTTGAATATGAGGAAAATTAAATTAATCGGTGTGGATATGGATCACACTTTAATTCGTTATAATTCCGAGCAATTTGAAGCCTTAGTTTACCAAATTATTACTGATCGACTCGTACAGTTAAAAAATTACCCTGAACGTATTAAAACGTTTAAATTTAATTATCATGATGCTATTCGTGGTTTAGTCATTGATACTAAAAACGGTAATATCTTAAAACTTAGTCGTTATGGTGCCATCAGACAAAGCTATCATGGTACTAAATCAATAAGCTTTAGTGATCAACAAAAAATTTATAGGAGTACTTATGTAGATCTAGGTGATCACAATTACATGCCTATTGATACTTCATTTTCTATTTCTTTTTGTGTTTTATACAGTCAATTGATTGATTTAAAAGATGAGTTAGGCCCTCAATTACCTAGTTATCAAACCATTGCTGCTGATGTACAGTATTGTGTTGATCAGGTGCACTCTGATGGTAGTTTAAAACATATAATTGCTCAAAATTTAAAACAATTTGTCATTAAAGAGAAGGCAGTAGTAGATGGTTTAAAACACTATCTTCATCATGGGAAAAAAATCTTTATTCTAACTAATTCTGAATATTCTTATACTAAATTACTTTTAGATTATGCGATTAATCCGTTTTTAAAACCAGGAGAGTCCTGGCAAGATTTATTTGAGTATGTCATTACCTTAGCCAATAAGCCACGCTTTTTTTATGATAATCTACGTTTTTTATCAGTTAACCCCGATACTGGCTTAATGACTAATATTCAAGGCCCGATTGAACCAGGTGTCTACCAAGGTGGGAATGCGAAAAAATTTACAGAATCGCTTAATATTCGTGGGGATGAAATTTTATATATTGGCGATCATATTTACGGGGATATTTTAAGATTAAAAAAAGACTGTAATTGGCGTACGGCTTTAGTAGTTGAAGAGCTAGGTCAAGAAATAGCCGCACAACTTCAAGCATTACCTATTGAAAAAAGCATTGTGGACGCAATGGATATTAAGAAGGAATTAGAACAACATTATGTGACCTTATGCACACAAGGTATTGATGAACAGTCTAAAATTTATGACGCTGAAATTCATAGCTTACAGTCACAACTGACTGCTTTAGATATAAAAATATCTAATCTACTCAAAGAGCAGAGTGCATTTTATAACCCTAAATGGGATCGTATTTTTAGAGCTGGTGCGGAAGAAAGCTATTTTGCTTATCAAGTCGATCGCTTTGCTTGTATTTATATGGAAAAACTATCTGATCTTTTGGCTCTTTCACCGATTAATTATTTTAGAGCCAACCGTCGAATGCTGGCTCATGATATTGATGTTTCATAGCATTGCTCACTAAGCTTTATACTTCGTTGTATTCTCACTCGGCTTCAGTAATGTACTAGTGTACACTCCTTCGTCTCATTCAAATGCGCCTCGTCTAAAACTTAGTGTGCAATACTACAGCTTAATGCGTTAGGCAGTTGTTTGGGGCAAAATTTTATTAAGCCACTTGGGTAAATACCAATTCCATTTTTTAAGTAAAATCATGGTGGAAGGAACAAGCAAGGTGCGAATTAAAAAAGCATCTACAAAAATAGCCACTGCAATTCCTAAACCAAAGGCTTTAACCATCAAAAGATCGGCTACTAAAAAAGAACCACACAAAAAAATGACAATCAATGCCGCGCTAGTAATAATACGGCTTGTTTTTTCTATGCCAAAGATGATACTGCGTGTGTTACTTTTGGTTGATTCATAATATTCTTTAATTCGTGATAATAAAAATACTTCATAATCCATGGAAAAACCAAATAAAGCACAAAAAATAATGACTAGAGTACTTATATCTAACATGCCTTGTGGTTGAAAATTAAGCCAGGAAGCAAAATGCCCCTCTTGAAAAATAAACACCAGCGCGCCATAACAGGCAGACAAACTCAGTAAATTCATTAAAATAGCTTTAAACGGTAATAATAAAGATCTTAAAAGAATCAATAAAATCAGATAGGTTGCTCCCATCATCCATAAGAGAGCGAAAGGAAGGTTTTTCCAGATGCTTGCAATAATATCCTCGTTAATAATAGGTGTCCCAGTGAAATAAAAATTCATAGTTCGTGGCGGTTTTTGGGCTTCTAATTCATTAATTAATTGATTGGTTTGTTTAGAATGTTTTGAGTATTTACTGACTATAGTGACTAAAGTGCTGTCTTTATTTGTGGTGGTTTCTAAGAGTTTTTTAAAATCATTATTTTCTAATTTTCCTTTATATAAATGATAATACTGATTTGGAGACAATTCAGGAGTTGTAGTAACAATCGAGTGGACTTGACTTACCAAAGGATTATCTTTTATTTCTTGAGTAAGATCATAGAGCCTATAAATATTTTTCTTATTTAAAAGCGGAGGTTTATTTGTTTTTACTAGCATTAAAATAGGATTTAATTCTACACTATTGAATTTTTGTTCATAAGTATCAAAAAACTCCCTATTTTTTGACTGTTCAGGAAAAATCTTATAATCGGATATTCCAAATTTTGCGGATAGAAAAGGATAACCTAAAATTAATAAGAAAATGAAAATAGGAATAAAAAAGATGAGTGGTCGCTGTACAACCCGCTCTGCTATCCATTGCCAAAATCTAAATCGTTTAAAAGGATGAGGAATTTTTACTGCTAGGAAATTAATATTTTTTTGTAATAAGGCTAAAACTGCAGGTAAAAAAACAATAGCTGTTGTAACGGCAAGAAATACAGCCAGCATACCGCCGACAGCAACAGAAAAGAGAATATTAATGGGGAAAAAATAAAGAGCGCTTAGACTCACGAACACGGCTAATCCGCTAAAAAAAATCGCCTTACCTGCAGTGGCCTGCGTTTCAGCAATGGCTTCTTTAATACTTTTTTGTTTAATTAGCTCATCTCTAAAGCGGTTAATAACAAAAAGTGCATAATCTAAACTGAGACACAAACCTAAAAGCAGTGCAATATTAATAGTAAAAATAGATAGAGTAAAAAATTGTCCTATTCCATACAACATATTTAAAATCATTAAAGCACATCCGCCTCCTAATATAATCGGAAGAAGAGCCGATACCACGGAACCAAAAACCAACAGCAGTGTAATAAGGGCTACTGGGGTTGCAACCATATCTGCTTTATACAGATCAACTTGAGTCTGCTTACTCACTGCCTCAACAAAAATAGGTTCGCCTCCTACTTCTAAGCTCAGACCCGCAGGTTTTTTAATTAAAGCTTTCAATTGTTTTAGTTGTTCACCATGCAAAGGTTCTAAAGTTTTTATTATTAGTACCACATAAGCACTATGTTTATTCTTTGATATTTGTTTAGGATTTGTGCTTGGCAGAAAGATCTCATAAGGTAGTGAAAAACGAGGTAAGTCTTTTAGTGATTCTTTAATTTTTTTATTAAATTGTTTGCTATTTGCTCTCAATGTTTTGCTGCTATACATTAGCATTAATTGATTATTATGATCATATTTTAGAACTTTATTTAATTCTTGTTCTGCTTTTGCACTTGGAGAGTTTTCAGCAATAAATCCTGTAGTTTTAAACGGAGTAATAATATGTGGTAATAGCGGCAAACAAGCTAAAAGAATAAGAAACCAAAGAAGAATTAAGACCCATCGAAGGGAATAAACTAATTCGCCTAATTTATAAAATAGTGTTTTGTTCATCCTGATCATCTTTTTCTTATTTACTTAAACTATAGATCGTTTTTCAAATAATAAATATAACCTACAGAAAAATAAGTATTTTTCTAGGTTAATTACTTTCCGGAGCTCTTTCATCGCCAGCGACTTAGGATGATGTGCGAGCAAGTAGGTATTTTTAAAAATAAATAGTAACTCAAAGTATTCTTAATTTTCTCTTAAGGTTTGCTCTTTATACTCGTACATAAATATAAAGGGAGTTAATAAATGCGTATTTTAATTATCGAAGATAATGAGTTCAATGCTTTTTGTTTACGTCGATTATTAGAATCTGTTATTCACAATACGTCGGTAACGACTGTAAATAACAGCAGCAGCGCTTTAACTTTATTTTATTCTCAATCTTTCGATCTAGTAATCCTTGATGGTGATTTAGGCGCTGCACGAGCTAAAGATGCTTATTGTAATGGCCCTGAATTAGTATCCATTTTACTGTATAAATACCCTCACATAAATCTCATTGCTTGGACTGACTCATCTATAATGCGACAAGAGTTCGATGTTATTTTTAGGCAGTATGGTCGAAAATTAGATGATATTGGTCTATGGAATAAAACGGTAGCAGTTGAAACTATTCGTAAGACCATTACACACTATTTTCCAGAGAAAACACCTAATCTTTCTACCTCGTATATCCCATTAAATTCAGCTTACCGCTATTAAACTTCTTGTTTAACTTGCGTCTTTTACTACAGGCGAAGTAAACGATTACTAGGTTGTTGCTGAGTAATACAGTGAATACCACCACCACCGGCAAATACATCTAAAGCGTCAATTTGTGAGAGCTTATAATTAGGAAATAATCTAGTAAACAACTCATAAGCTTTCCTGTCATAATCTTCATAACCAAAGGCTGGCATGACAATACCTCCGTTGGCTAGATAAAAATTAATGTAGGATAAGGTCAAGCGTTCACCATGCATTTCTGTAGCCGGAGGTTGTTCTATAGTAAATACTTCTAATGTTCGTCCTTTAGCATCACGAGCTGCATGCAAAATAGCTAAATTTTCTTGTAGAAGTTCATAATTAGGGTCATTTTTGTCTTCAGTAATTAAACAAAGAATCTTCCCAGGAGCAACAAAGGTGGCTATTTCATCCACATGACCATCGGTCTCATCACCGATTAGACCACGATTTAACCAGATGATTTGTTCACAATTTAGGTATTCTTGTAAATAATGCTCAATTTCTTCTTGTTTCAATTGAGGATTGCGATTCGTATTTAAAAGACATTCTCGTGTGGTTAAGACAGTTCCCTCACCATCCACGTGAAAAGAGCCTCCTTCCATCACCAGAGGAGCATGAAAATAGGCTGCCTTAGTCTCTTTAACCAGAGTAGCAGCAATTTTTTGATCTAAAGAGCAATCCTCGTAATTACCACCCCAGGCATTATGGATCCAATCGATGCCGGCGAGATGCCCCTCTTTATTTAATAAAAAGGTACAGCCGGTGTCTCTAGTCCACGAATCATTAATGGGAAGGCTAAGAACACTAATGTTTTGACCACAAAGCTTCTGGGCTGTTTCTTTGTCTTCAGGATTCACAAGCAAGGTGACTGGTTCATATTGAGCGATGGCATTGGCAACAAGCGCGTAAGCTTTACGGGCTTTTTCTAAACCAATTTTAGACCAGGTTTGTTGGTGACAAGGCCAAGCCATCCAACATCGTTCATGAGGGTGCCATTCTGCAGGCATAAAAAAGCCAGCTTGTTTGGGGGTGTTTGGGGTCATTATGCTTTTCCATCAAGATAGGTTAATTGGGGGAAAATACTTCTTAATTCATTCAGATAAGAATGCATTAGTTCGCGAGGTAATTCCGCGTTAATGAGTTGTTTTTCATAGGACTGTATTAATTTTTTCGTGTCAAAATGAGCCAAGTTTAAGACATTGGTCACTGTATCACCACTGACTAAATCATTTAATTCAAAGTGCCCATCATCAGATAGCTTGACATCTAAAGAGTTCGTATCACCAAATAAATTATGTAAATTACCTAAAATTTCTTGATAAGCCCCTACTAGGAAAAATCCTAGGGCATAAGGATTATCTTTATTATAGGGAGGCAACATTAAGGTAGAGGTGACCGAAGAGCTACCTAAATAATGTTTCAGTGTACCATCCGAATCACAGGTTAGGTCTTGCAGAATACTGTGCATGCTGGGCTCTGCCGTTAATTGAGAAATAGGTGCTACAGGAAAAATTTGTCCGATGGCCCAAGCATCAGGCATTGATTGAAAAAAAGATACATTACAGAACATTTTAGCGGCCATATGCTCATCTATTTTATGTAATAATTCATACTCACTTGGATTTTCTTCATCCAGGCGCGTTTTAAGATCCATGCAAATATTGGTATAAAAGGCTTCTACTTTCGCTTTATCTTGTAAGTTAATCACACCATGTTTAAATAAAGAATGAGCTTCATTTAAGGAATGTTCTGCATAGTTGTATATTTCTGTAGGAGAACTATCTGTACTTGCTAAATAAGTATCATAAATGTCTCTAATTACATGAGAATCTTCTTCATCAATGATAGGAAGAGCAGGAGCCTTTTCAATAAGTTCTATATCTGTAATATTAGAAATTAATACGGCATGATGAGCAGTGAGCGCTCTACCTGACTCGGAAATAATATTCGGCTCAGGAATTTCTGCTTCTTGGCATAAATGTTTTATGGCTAAGAGAATATGCGTTGCGTATTCATTGAGGCTGTAGTTCATAGAACAGCCTTTATTAGAATGAGTTCCTTCATAATCCACACTTAAACCACCACCAACGTCAATTGTCCTTATAGGTGCATTCAGCTGTCTGAGCTCTACATAATAGCGAGCTACTTCTTGCATACAGTGGCGGATGTCATGAATATTGGCAATCTGTGAACCTAAATGGCAATGCATTAGCTGTAAGCAGTCGAGCAGATTATGAGTCTTTAATTCATTAACGAGCTCTAAAACTTGTTTGGCATTAAGTCCAAATTTAGATTTAGCGCCGCCGGTATTTTCCCATTTTCCCGCACTCTTTGTGACTAGGCGAATGCGAACACCCAGTGTTGGTTTTACATTTAGGCGTGCAGATTCCGCTAAAATAATGTCGAGCTCCGACTTTTTCTCAATAACAATGAACACTTTATGGCTCATTTGTTGTGCAATTAGAGCCATTCTTATATAGCTATGATCTTTATAACCATTACATACGATAGTGCTTGGTTTGTCCCCTAACATGCCAATTACCGCCATAAGCTCAGGTTTTGATCCTGCTTCAAGACCTATAGAATGAGCTGGGGCATTTAATAATTCTCGCACTACACTTTGTTCTTGGTTAACTTTAATGGGGTAAACTAACTGATAAGTTCCACTATAATCATTTTCGACGATGGACTCACTAAAAGCAGTATAAATCCTTCGTACTCGATCATGTAAAATATTATTGCAACGAATTAGTAAGGGTAGACTCAATCCTGCTCTTCTTGCAGCATCCACTATAGCAATCAGTTCAACTCCTTGAGTACCTGGGGTTTTACTAATTTCAATATTACCTCTACTATTGATGCTGAAATATCCTTCACCCCAGTGCTCAATGTTATAAAAATTTTGATCTATTTCGCTTTGACTATTCATTCTGTACTATTCCAAAAGAGTTAACGTGAACGTATTAGTTCTTGATAGGTTTCAGGTTCCCTCTGTTGAGCAAAGGGAAATAATCTTCCCCATAATGCTCGCTGCGAAAAATCTAATTCTGCAACTAACACAGCAGATTTATCTCTTGGTGCTTGGGCTAGGATTTCTCCCATCGGTGTACTGATAAAGCTGCTGCCATAAAAAGTTAAATTGTCTTCACAACCAATTCGATTGACTGCGATAATGAAGGTATTGCTCATAATGCCTTGAGCAACCATTACTTTTTGCCACATAGGTTGGCTATCAAAGCCTGGCGCAGTAGGTTCGCCACCAATAGCAGTAGGATAGACTAAAATTTCTGCGCCTTTTAAACCATAAATACGTGATAATTCAGGAAACCATTGATCGTAACAGGTAGGTAAACCTAAATGATGTCCTGCTATTTTGTGAACTGGATAATTAGAATCGCCAGGTTTAAAGTAGAAATCTTCATGATATTTTTCACCGCTAGGTATATGTTGCTTACGGGTTAGCGCAATCAATTCTCCATCAGGGCTGAAGGCTACAGCAGTATTATACCCCGCTTTTTCAAAAACCGAGGCAGTAATAAATACCTTGTTCTTTTTCGCCATAGCACTTACAAATTGTGCGGTTGGGCCACTAGGAATATCTTCCATAAAAGGCTCACCATTTACATCCGAGCGAGTACAGAAATAAGGGCTTAGGGTTAGTTCTTGTAAACAAACAAGTTGTGCTCCTTGTTGTGCCGCAGAAAAAATGCCAGAAGCTAAACAATCTTGATGCTCTTTAGCATTTTCATGCCATTTTTCTTGAACTAATCCTACCTTTAATTTGTTTTCTGTCATTAGTATTCCCATAATAGATAGTTAAATCATTAAACTTGTTATAGTTTAGGCTAAGAATGCGTCTATTTTATCAAAAAAAAATCTCTCTGTACTAGCATTAATTTTGTTTGAGAAAGAGCTATCTTTCTCTATCACAAAATTAATAATTCGTACAAATCTAAGTGTTCATGGGGTGAATAAAAAAATGTGTTTCGTTATTTCAATAAAATATATTTAATGTGCAGCATCCCAATTATCACCTATTCCAATAGAAACAAGTAAGGGTACCGACAGTTGAGTGGTATGTTCCATTAAATGAGCAATCATTTTCCTGGCAGGTTCAACCCATTCTTTATGTACTTCGAATACTAACTCATCGTGAACTTGCATTATCATGCGAGCCATAGGCTCTTTTTGACTGTTCTGCCATTCGGCAAGTGCTAGCATGGCTTTTTTAATAATATCAGCTGCGGTTCCTTGCATGGGTGCATTAATTGCCATACGTTCAGCTGCTTTTTGACGCATCATATTGCGTGCATTAATTTCAGCAAGATACAAGCGACGGCCAAATAAAGTTTCTACATAGCCTTGTTCATGCGCCAATTTGCGTGTTCGCTCCATGTAGTCTAAAACTCCAGGGTAACGTTGAAAATACATATCGATATAGTGTTGTGCATCTTGTCGTTCAACACCCAGCTGTTTAGCAAGGCCAAAAGCGGACATACCATAAATTAAACCAAAATTAATGGCTTTTGAGCGCCGCCGCTGCTCATGACTTACTTCATCAAGAGGTACTTGGAAGATTTCACTTGCCGTGGCTTTATGAATATCCCAGCCTTGAGCAAACGCTTTTAATAAATTCGCATCCCCAGATAAATGAGCCATAATTCTTAATTCGATCTGTGAATAATCTGCCGCTAAAAGAACATGATGTTCCGGAGCAATAAATGCAGTACGAATTAATCGACCTTCTTCATTACGAATAGGGATATTTTGTAAATTAGGTTCGCTCGAAGACAGGCGTCCGGTGGCTGCTACGGCTTGATTATAAGAAGTATGCACACGATGTGTCCTAGGATTTATTTTTTGTGGTAAGGCATCAATATAAGTTGAAACTAGTTTAGTTAAACCACGATACTCTAAAATAACAGCCGCTAATCTATACTCTAAAGCTAATTCTTGCAAAACAGATTCAGCCGTGGAAGGTTGGCCAGTTGGGGTTTTAGCAACAACAGGCAACTTTTGTTCATCAAACAAAATTTCTTGAAGTTGTTTGGGTGAATTAAGATTAAAAGGGCGTCCCGCTAATCGGATGGCTTCCTCTTCTAAAGTAGCAATTCGCTCTTTCAATCGGATTCCGTGTTGCTTCAATGTTAAGGGATTGATGAGCACACCTGTCCGCTCCATATCGGCTAGAACCGGTACTAAAGGCATTTCAATATTGATTAATACATCTTGTAAAGAAGGCTCTAGTCTTGGAAACAATTGATGATGCAGTTTTAAAGTAATATCAGCATCTTCAGCAGCATAAGGCGCTGCTTTTTCTACTGCTAATTCATCAAAACATAATTGCTTTGCGCCTTTTCCTGCTAATTCTTCATAAGTAATGGTTTTATAGCTTAAATACTTTAAAGCAAGAGAATCCATGTCATGCCGGCCTGCATTACTATTTAAGATGTAAGACTCTAACATCGTGTCATAGGCTATGCCCTGCAAGCTAATATTATAATTTTTAAAAATACAGTAATCGTATTTAATGTTTTGACCAATTTTTTTAATCTGAGAATTTTCTAAAATTGGTTTTAATGCATTTAAAACCAATTCTAATGGAAGTTGCTCCGAACCATCTTTATGAGCCAAAGGAATATAGGCTGGCTTATTTTCTTCTATAGCAAAAGAAATCCCTACTAATTGGGCTTTATTTGTATCTAGATGAGTGGTTTCTGTATCAATACTAAATACGTTACATGTGTTTAATTTATTGAGCCAATCATCGAGTTGTTGTCCTTTGGTGATCAAGTCATAGTGAATAGCGGTGGTTAATGGTTCAATTTTATCCAATTGTTCTTCTTGATTGGTTAATAGCTCTTTCAACCAGGTTTTAAATTCTAATTCCCTTACTAACTCAAGTAATTGCTCATTATTTGCTTTTTGTATCAATAATTCTGCCAAGGTTATTGGTAATTCTATATCTTTTTTAATCGTCACTAATTTTTTTGATAAAGGCAGATGGGTGCTACTTTCTCTTAAGTAAGTTCCTATTTTTCCTGTTATTTTATCCGCATTAATAAGAAGATTATCTAAAGTTTGATATTCTTCGAGCCATTTAGCAGCTGTTTTAGGACCGCATTTGTGTACTCCAGGAACATTATCTACGCTATCCCCCATTAAAGCTAAATAATCTATTATTTGTTCAGGATAAACACCAAATTTTTCTTTAACTCCTGCTCTGTTCATTAATTTATTAGTCATGGTATTGATTAAAGTAACCCGCTCATTAACCAACTGAGCCATATCCTTATCACCTGTTGAAATAAGCACATCCATTCCTTGCTCATTGGCTTGATGGGCTAAAGCACCAATCACATCATCTGCTTCTACACCTTCTACAATTAATAAAGGTAGGCCCATGGCTTTAAGCAGTTTAACTAGGGGCTCAAATTGAACACTTAACTCTGGTGGTGTGGGTGCCCGATGAGCTTTATATTCTGGATACCACTCTTCACGAAATGTTTTACCTTTGGCATCAAAAACAACGGCTATTTGTGTAGGTTGATACTCTTTGATTAATTTTTTAATCATATTAACAACGCCGTAAATTGCTCCTGTCGGTTGTCCTTTGGAATTAATCAATGGAGGCAAAGCATGAAAAGCCCGAAAAAAATAGGAAGAAGCATCAATCAGAATTAGGGGAGTAGACATTACTCTTCTACCTCATTAGTAGCTAATTTTTTTTCTAAAACGGCCACTTGTTCTATGAGGTTTTTAATATTTTTGCGAATTAAAGGAATACGATTCACCCCCAACTCATGCTTTATGGCCAAATCTTTGGGGCGCGCAGGATTTCCCAAATAAATAGTTCCTTCTTTTAGATGTTTATGAGGCGGAACACCTGTTCGAGCGCCTAAAACCACATTATTATCAATACGCACATGATCACTAACACCGACATTAGCGGCAAAAATCACATTATCTCCAGAAGTTGTACTTCCAGCGATACCAGTAAAACCGCACAGGATGTTATTTTTTCCTAATTTAACCGAGTGGGCCACTTGAACTAAATTATCAATCTTAGTGCCTTGACCAAGGACTGTAGCACCAAGAGTTGCACGATCTACCGCTGTATTGGCACCGATCTCTACATTATCTTCAATAATTACATGGCCGACATGCGGAACTTTTAAATGTTGCCCATCAACAAAAGTATAGCCAAAGCCATCCGAGCCAATCACAGTGGACGCGTGAATAATGACACGTGAACCAATATGGCAATTATCATAAATAGTTACATGAGGATGAATAATTGAGTGCTCACCAAGATGCACATCGTGCCCAATGTGGATGTGGCTTTTTAACACACAATGATTTCCAATGGAGCTACCTGACTCAATAACAACATAAGGCCCAATGAACACCTCTTCACCTAAATGAACCCCTTCTCCAATTATCGCAGTAGGATGAATGCTTGGATGCGCTTTTTTTGGCGGATAAAAATAATTTAATAATTTAATAAATGCTTTAAATGGATGAGCAACTTGAATTACAGGCTTTATTGAGCTTTGTGTTTGACGATTAACCAGAATTGCAGCTGCATCAGAGCATTCAGCTAATTTTATATTGCTCTCTCCTTCAGCAAAGACTAAAGAGCCAGGAAGAATTTCATCTATAGGTGATAAACAAGTAATAGAAATAGTGTCATTTCCACCAACTAAAGTCCCTTGTACTAGTTGAGCAATATCAATAAGAGAAGCATTCATTATAAACCTTTTAAACATATAAATAGAGTGATTATACCCAAAATGTTTCAAGATGCGAGGTTTTGGGCGATCAAAA
The DNA here is from genome assembly GCA_945952115.1 of uncultured Legionella sp. Lineage (GTDB taxonomy): Bacteria > Pseudomonadota > Gammaproteobacteria > Legionellales > Legionellaceae > Legionella. Next base: position 29,901 of record CAMFHA010000025.1, read on the forward strand.
GTCGCATCGTGAAACATTTTGGATATAAGCATTCAAACAGATTGTTGTTCTATTGTTCTTCAGTTAAAATTAATCTTTTGAAACTCAAATTGATTTATGTTTTACGGCGATACTATTCAAGAAACACGGCAATTATTTTTTTCTAGTTGGGAGCATTATCAACAGAAAAAACCTTTATCTGCTTTAGAGCAGCAATTAATTCGTGTCATTTTAGATCATCCTGAGTACCAAACTCTTTTAGAGCGTCAGAATAAATTTCAAGAACATGTTTATTATCCTGAATTAGGAGAAACGAATCCTTTTCTCCATATGGGGCTTCATTTGGCACTTCGTGAACAAATTGCAACGAATCGCCCAACAGGGATCAATGCGTTATTTCATCAATTAACACAAGAATATAAAGAACCACATACTGTGGAGCATTTAATGATGGAGCAATTGGCCGAATGTCTTTGGTTATCACAAAAAAATAATCTTCCTCCTAATGAGCAGGATTATTTAATGAAACTTCAACAGTTATCAACGCGGTAAAGAAGAGCAAATTCTCTTTTATATAATAGGCAAGATCAGGCGCAAAAAGCGATAGCGAAAAACCAAGATCTTCAGGTAGAATGGGTATACAAGACTTTATATCAATTAAGTACCTCTTATGAGCACGCATAAAAAAAAGACTCATTTCGGCTTTCAATCAGTAGAGTGGGATGAAAAAGAAAAGAAAGTAGCCGAAGTTTTTCATTCCGTAGCTAAAAATTATGATGTGATGAATAACCTCATGTCCTTAGGGATTCACCATTTATGGAAACGGTTTACTGTTGAGTTAAGCCAGGTACGCTCTGGTCAAAGCGTCTTAGATTTGGCCGGAGGCAGTGGTGATTTAACTCGTTTATTGAGTAAAAAAGTAGGCGAAAAAGGGCAAGTCGTTCTAACCGATATTAATTCAGCAATGTTACAAGTAGGCCGTGATCGACTGTTGGATGAGGGTTTATTTAAAAATATCTACTTTGTACAAGGAAACGCTCAATATTTACCTTTTGCAGACAATAGCTTTCATTGTATCACCATAGGGTTTGGCCTTAGAAATGTGACAGATAAAGAAGAAGCGCTACGATCGATGTATAGAGTCTGTAAACCCGGAGGTAAAGTGATGGTTCTTGAGTTTTCAACACCTCAACTACCAGGGATAAAATCAGTTTATGATTGGTATTCCTTTAATATTTTACCTAAAATTGGGAAATTATTTGCACAAGATGAACAAAGTTATCAATACCTTGCTGAATCAATAAGAATGCATCCGAATCAAGAACAATTAAAACAAATGATAGAGCAAGCCGGTTTCGAAGATTGCCATTATTATAATTTAAGCACTGGTATAGTAGCATTACACACAGCTTATAAATATTAGAGTCTGTTGATATACTCAAAACACCTGAATTTTCGGTTTTTATGCTATTGCTTTTTCCGCTTAAAGCCCATTTAAAAACTCGCAATAGGATAGGCTATTACTCGTCTTTAAATGGGTTTTAAGCAAAAAAATCAAGTTGCCTAAAATACCGAAAATTCAGGTGTTTTGAGTATACGTGCATGCATTCTTAACTCGAGTTTAGCCATTTTTCCCTAATCCGTTCGCTCTGAGGAGCGTGCGTAGCACGCGTCTCGAACTGATGTATCCCCACGAATTACCAA
>CAMFHA010000026.1 GCA_945952115.1 uncultured Legionella sp.
ATGAGTACGTCATAAATAGATGATTATAATCAATTTATTAGGACTAGGCTATACTAATCCTTGCTCATTAGCAAAAAGCGATGATTTATATACCTCAAACTCTACATCCCATGAATTGCTTAGTAACCACTTTGGTAATTTGGTGGTTGTAGGTGCAAATAGCATGATTTTCTGCATTCCCTGCATGAGTACACAATGTCCTAATCCTAGTAAATGCAGGGCAGTTTTGCCTCCTACATGTACGGAAGTAGCTAATTGTGTTTGCAACGCATTGATTGCGCCTTCCCAAGTGATATGATCGCCTGCTTTTTTATAGGCATTCGTCCCAAGCCTTTCCAATAGGCCAGAATGGACATACCACCATGCTAGCTTAGAAGATACACCATGTTCTTCAAGCCATGCAGCAGTTAGTACCATACCAGAAGGTGCAGCAATGAGGGGGCTCCTAAAACAAATGGCCGAGTGGAATAAAGAACTCAATCGGATTTTTAAATGGACAATGTAAGCGAAATTTATTGATTTATTCACAACTTTTCGATTAAGTAGATGTTTTTTGAGCGGAAAGTAAAAAAATCACTTTTGCGGTAATGAAATATCCAGCTTTTTAAGTTAGAATTTATCTTAAGTTTTTCTGTAAATATATTAACTCTCGCATAACTCAAATAGTCCAGATGTTTATATCGTGTGATTTGTTTATCATTTTACCAAAAAAATAGATTTAATGAATAGAAATCACTAAGTACCCATAATTTCCTGTCACATTTAATTTGAGACCCTCTTGAGAAATGGTTTGTTCAGACAAAATGTTTACTGAATCTGTTTTTTCAATCACTGTGATTTTTTTTCCGACCATAATATCTGGAACCTTAATTGTATCTTCACTTGCTGGATAATGATAATCTGCATAGAGAACATAGCTATCCTCCTTTTGATGCCAATAAACAGATGTTCCTTTGCTTTGTAAAGGAGAAAAATATTGACGATAGCCAATACAATGAAACTTTTCTCCTGCAGAGATTGGAATCGAACCTTGTCCAGAATTTTTTTGGATAGCTAAGGGATACGTTTTCAGTAGAGGAGAAATAATTGCAGCAATATTTATCTGGTGACTTCTTTCTATTGGTACAGTTATGCCTTTTAATAGAGAATATCCGATGACAAAACCAATTTTGCGAACAATTTTTCCGTTTTCTTTCATCCCTAAAAATTGTACAAAACGGTCCGGGGGATTATTTTGGTTAATATTATCTTGTTGCTGACTAAAATATAAAATACCCGAAAGATTAGAGGAGAGAGATTGTATCGCTTGAAAATCATAATGGTTATCACTGGTATCAAAAGGCAAAGTCTTAGGAATATAATATTCCAACGTGTCGAACTCTCCTCGCCACAATGCGCTTGATTGTATAAATCCCATATGGTGAAGGTTAAATGGCTCCAATGCTTTAGCATAATAATCAATTATTGTAGAGCCATTTGGATAAAATGTGTACTTGATATTGTTTTGAATGACAGCGTCTATTTCCTTTGCAATGATATTACGCTCCTTTCCTGGATGTTTTAATATATCATCTAATACACTGCCAGGATTTACAATTTCGTTTTCATCTATGATTTCGATGAAATGACAACGTATTGGCTGATCATCTATTAATGGTGTTGTTCCATCAGCTAGAAACTCTTTTTTAATAATACGCATCGATGGCCATAATTGACCTTGTTCACTTTTTTCGATTGTCAGAGTCTTCTTATCGATGGCTCTTTGCAATGTATTACCGGCATAATTCAAAGGAAAAAACCAAAATGGTGCTTTATCCGCATTATCTGGAAGCAGTTGTAATTTATCATTATTAATGATCTTTATAAGATAGAAACGCTTTCCTAACTCATCCCGCCATTCACTTGCAAGATCAGCAGCTTTTAATCCATGTGCCTTTGAGGTAATTTCGAGAATAGATACACCATGGTTTGCACCAATTACGCTTCGATTTATTTGCCAAGGTGTGCTATTGTCCATAGTGATATGAATCAGCATCCCTTTGTTAAGTGTAGATTCTGTCATATCATCGGAGTGGGAGGCCAATAGCGTTTTGCCAAAATCTACTTGGTTATTAATCCCCGATTGAAGTATTGTTATAAGATCTTGTTCTTCAGAAAAATAACTTCTTAAATAGATCCGTTCCCCTTTTTTTAATACCCATAAGGTATCATTATTATTCGAAGCAAAAAGTAATGGGGATGGGAGTACAAGAAAAATACTTAAAACTATATTTACAATACTTATTTCAGTAATTCGGATGATACGCTCCTTTTAATTTCACTATTGGACAAAGGCCCCGATGATAATGGAACTTCTCATATTCTAAGCTGCATGATCTTTTCCGTTTCTAACAGTTTATAAGTTTAATAATTCAAAGGAATGAGTTATTAGAAGAGTGCCCCCAAATTATTTGCAACGATAGATAAAGTCTCTAATCTTTTCAAATTTTTTATCTAATATTCTTCACTCTTACGACAAATAGCATTGTGCTTCGCCATTCCGAAATAAACAATATAATTTTATAATTTCTCTATTTGATTTAGCCTTCTTAGGAAACACATCACACATGTTTTAGCACGGGCGGCATTTGTTCTATTTTCACATTTAATTATTTCTGGATGTTTTTGTATACCAATATAGAATTGGCATCAAATTGCAACAAAATTTGTTCAATGACCAATCTAAAATGGAATTTAACCTTTCAGAAACTATTAATTTGAGGACATGTATGAATAACAGTTGGGAAATAAATAACTTACAACAGCGATTAGATAGACTTGAAAACCATGCATCGAAGAGATCTCTCCTTTACCTTTTTTGGCTAATGATGTTAAGCAATCTTTTATTCCGGGGTTTTATTGCTCATGTAAGCCTAAAGCGTGATGTAAATAAGATTACTCAACAACAAGAATTAAGAGTTTGTAATGATCAACTAACTAAAAAAACGAATGACAGCTTAACTCGTGAATAAAGTGAATAGAATGAAGCTCCAAAAACTTTTTATTTTTTCCTTGCATCCATAAACAAGAACAAATTGATAACTGTATTATCTGTTGATGCAAATTAAGTCCATATAGCTCTAAGCATTTGGTGGAAACATTAATTTTTTGGAGTAGGATCTAAAAGCAAGTAAAAAGAAGGCTAGCACGATATCAAAAGGAACATTTAGAGGACCGTTTTTGAAAATTGGTGTTTAGTGATTATCGAGCCAGTGCGCCCAAACCCTTACTGAGCTTGGCTCCCCGGGACAGGCTCGAACCGCCGACCTAATGATTAACAGTCATATGAAATACATTAATTATTTCTATATTTTACTTATAGTTATTAGGATTTTTTTCTTATAAAAGGGCATTCATGGGGCAGTTGAGATTGAAAATTTCCAAAAAATGTCCTCTTTCCAGTTTTTTGGTAACCCCATATTGGCCAGGGATATTTCTGGAAACTCGCTAAATAAACTAAACAATCGTTCATTCCAGTTGGTATCAGGACTAACTCGTTGCATCATATGGTGAAGGATGGCAAAAACAACAGCTATCCTTGTATGAGGGTGATTTTTGTCTAAATAGGAAGGCCAGCAAAAGTCTTTTTGAGTTGGTGACGCAGGTTTGATGCCTAATTCTCTATTCCATAACCGAGCATGGTGAGCACAAATATTGCGAATCACGGTCAAAGTATGGAGCCAGCTTTCTAATAGCGGGGCAAAAAGATCAAAGCCTCCCGCAATGATTTTTTTATCCTTATCTTTGGCAAGTCCTTTAAAAAGATGAGATAGCTCACCTAATGACAACTCTTCTAGCATTGCCCAACTGGGCATTAATTCAGGTTCGTGATAGGTCAATGCATAGTGTCGCGCATAGCTTTCTTGTTGACGTTTGAACTTTAGATGTTTTTTATAAGTGTCATCTGCTGTTTGCAAACCATCGATACGTTGACATTCACGGTTATAATCCTCTCGTGCAAATTGTTGTTTGTCGCGAATATTTTGAATCAAGCGTTGATGATCATAGTTCTTTTTAAAATGCTGATTATCCAGATACCAATGAGATCCATATTTTTGATTGAGGTCATTGGATATGTGAGCTCGCACAGCCACTTCTGTTCGCTCAATTGCATCGATAATCAATAGACGAAGTCGTCGATCAAAATCGTACAATCGCGCCAACTGACCGAACTTTGTGCCATTTTCAAATTGATGGCGATCATCATTATACTGAAAAGGTCGCATGTAAGGTGTTAGTCGGAAAAAACTAACTGCTTCGAGGAAGCGCAACGCGCGTGATTCATCGAGAATAGTCAGCCCACGCTGTTTGAGTAGATCTAATTGTTGTACTGGGGTAATTGCTGGTTTGGTGAAGACAGCCACATCTGGTTACCTAATTTTAGATATAAAAAAACCCGCGCGATTTGAGCTTTTGACCTCAGTCAAGGGAAGCTTGGCGGGTGTGTTACCAATCATTATAGACAATTATAAGATATTGTGTAAAGTATTGTTGTGCATTATTTTGATACGTTGTCGTTTGTTGGGGGCATTTAATTGTTATCAAGTTCCCGAGGCTCTACCGCAAAATGTCTTTTACTTTTGACCATCTCAAAGAATTTAACATTCTTGCCCTTTAATATACACCTAAGGGCGTTTCTTTCATCAAGTGGCATTTTAAGACCAAAGATGATCCTGTCAATGCAGTCAGGGAGATAAACGACAGTGCCTTTATTCCATATCGCTCGCCATTCCTGCTCATATTTCCAATCAATGTACTTTGTAAAAACCAGCGCTTTTAAAAGAGCATTACAAGTCTCTTCTTCACCTATGCTTTGAGATAAAATATAGTAAGGGACGAAATCATTGCCCCGGCTATCACTATAATTAACCTCTGTGATGCAACCGTCATTTAATCCCAGATTATTTTTAAATCCTATGCAAAATCCCTTATGATAATTAGCATAATGTGACCACATTAAAATTGAATCATTACAGGCTGATAAGGCTAGGACACCCAGGTTTTCAAGAAATTCTTTAAGACTCTTCTCTTGTGTAGCTTTTATTTGATTGATTTCTGGGTGTTGGTTTATCGCATTAAGTAAACGCTCCGTATTTTCTTGAGTAATTGCTTCAGGAGGAATTTCAGGATTAAGGTAGGCAAGAAGCTCAATGCTTTTTGCCTGGGTATCAAGTATATGCTCATGAGCCACACAATCAAATGGATCATTAAAATCGAGAGGGCTTGCGAAGTATATTTGATTGTTAGCAAGCATTGAAATTGAGCGAGCATCAAAACTACGATATTTATAAAGAATTTGAGGTGGTTGTTTCGACATGATGTATTGCTATTTACTGTGGCTTGTTATTTCTAATTGCCCCACCAGTGCCCCATGAAAGCTTGGTGATAAAAGAGATGTTTGCTAGAAGCCTTACTGTATATGGCTCCCCGGACAAGACTCGAACTTGTGACCTAATGATTAACAGTCATTTTTTTATGATTATCAAGTTATAACAACTTATAGCAATATTTATCATACACACCTTGATCTATATGGATTAGATCATTATCATCGCCAACAAGTTATAACATTTTTTATCAGGATATAACACAAAAAAGTGTACCCCAAAGTGTACCCTGATATTTGATAAGGTTGTTTGATGTATGGCTGTTAAAAAAACTTGGACTGATGCGCAGATAAAGGGGTTAAAACCAAAAGCGACACGTTATGAGCAATCTATTATAAAGGGTGGGTTAGCGATCAGGGTGACGCCTGCTGGTGTAAAGACTTGGGTTTATCGTTATAAGATTGATGGAAAGACCGAAAAACTGACTATTGGACATTACCCCAAAATGGGTTTGCATGATGCGAATGTGCGTTTTTTGGAATTGAGCAACCAACGTCGAGAAGGTGATAGTCCTAAACAATTAATTCAAGAGGCCGCTGCGGAAATAGCGCGACAAAAAAATAATACTGTGGAAAAATTAGTGTTGCTTTGGTACAGCGAGCGGATTGAAGAGGAAAGTAAACGTCCGCAAACTATAAAAAAGCAAATCGATAAAGATATTATTCCTCTCCTTGGTGATAAAGAACTCAGTATACTTCAAACGGTTGATATTGCGGATGCTTTAGGCGAAATTGTTAAGCGTGGTGCTCCCGTTCATGCCAATCGTGTTTTAAGTTCGCTTAAGCAACTATTCAATTGGGCAATTAGTAAAGGCAAGATGCAATATAATCCCGCACTTTGTATTCGCCCCAGAGATATTGGTGGCAAAGAAGTACCTCGCGATCGCTATCTTTCGTTAGATGAAATTAAAATATTATGGAGATTCCTTGATGGTGATGAAAGTCAGATGGCGCTACAAACAAAAAATGCCATTAAGATCATTTTATTAACGGGCGTGCGAACCGCTGAACTTAGGTTAGCTACATTTAGTGAGTTTGATTTTGAAAAATCGCTGTGGACGATTCCAGCCGAGCATTCAAAAACGGATAATGAAATGAAGATTCACTTAAGCTCGCAAGTCAAAAACTTAGTGATGGAATTGAAAAAAAGGAGTCATTCTAATTACGTTTTACCCGGCGTCAAAACAAATACGCCACTGACTGAAAATGCATTACCGCGAGCTATCAAGAGGATAGAGGATAGGCTTGGTATCCCAAGCTGGACAGCACATGATTTACGACGCACATTTGCTACTCAATTGGGTGAAGCATTGCATGTAGAACCGGTTGTTATTGAGAAATGCCTTGGTCATAAAATGCCTCGCATCATGGCAACGTATAATAAAAATGAAATGCTGCCTCAACGCAAAGAAGCATTGGATCGGTGGGCACAGTTTGTCGAGGACTTATTGCAAGAAAATGTAGTGCCGATTCCATTAAAAAAATGTTCTTAGCTAAAAACTTAAAGTCAGGGTGGGGGCAAATTGCTCTCTCCTTTAATAATAAAAATGCCAGGAGAAATCTTTATGGATATTAATCCAGCTGTTTTTGAAGAAAATAAAATACGCCGTTTATATGATGAAGAGACAGAAACATGGTTTTTTTCCGTTATTGATGTTGTACAAGCTTTAACCCAGCAACCTGATAATCAGAAGGCTAGGAAATATTGGAATAAGCTGAAAGAGCGCTTAAATAACGAGGGAAGTGAAACGGTGACAAATTGTCACCGGTTGAAAATGGTCGCTGAAGATGGCAAGTTGCGTCTTACAGATGCAGCCACGGCAGAAACACTTTTACGTCTTATCCAATCTGTGCCTAGCCCCAAAGCGGAGCCTATTAAATTATGGCTTGCTAAAGTAGGTTATGAACGAATGCAAGAAATGGCTGATCCCTCCTTAGCGCTTGATAGAGCTAGAGAGACATGGCAGAAGCATGGCTATAGTGAAAAATGGATACAACAACGCATGATGGGGCAGGAGACTCGTAACAAACTCACCGATTATTGGCAAGAGCATGGTATTGAGCAACCAAAGGAGTTTGCCATTTTAACCAATATTATACATCAAGAATGGGCAGGTGTTAGCGTCAAAGATCATAAGAAAGCCAAAGGCTTAAAATCCCAAAATCTGCGTGATCATATGAGTGAGGCCGAACTTATTTTTACAGCTTTGGCAGAGCTATCAACCAGACAAATTGCAGAAACAACCAATGCGACAGGGATGAATGAAAATAAAATGGCTAGCAAACAAGGGGGCGGAATTGCTAAAAAAGCCCGTATTGAATTAGAGAAAAAGACCGGGCAAAAAGTCGTTACCTCCGATAACTTTCTCAAACCAAAAAAATCGTTACGTAAACCATCTGCTTCAGATTAATTATAATATTTAATAAATTAAATAAGAGGACTGTCACCACGAGTAATCTATTAATCATAAATCTCTATTTACCAGAATTATAGAAGAGTAAATGATTCATTGATCAACGAGGTTTGATAAGAGTCATCGATAATGGATGAATTATAAATCGACTTCATAAACTCTTGACCTCGTGCTTGCAAAAGCCAATTATTGTTACGTTCTATGCAAATGATTGGTATCCCTTTATTTTTTGCATAAATTGCTACCCAAAGATCGGTCATGTTAGGTTTGATAAAAATATCTGAGGTAATTTTTATCAAGTCAGTATGAAAGCCAAGAGTACCTGTGCCTGGAATATCGACTTGTAAATCGTTTTCTAACGCTTTCTCAAAATGAATACCGATTTTGTCTTGATAATATGACGTGAGTTTACTTTGGGGCAATCTATTTGCATGGACACAAATAAAAGATTTTCGCTGATACAAATCAATTTTATGGGTTATTTTTTGAATATAATCATCAGGGTAAATTAAATCATCATCAATAGTAAGTACATAGCCCGAAGCATGTTCTATTTGAAAAAATTTTCCAATGTCACCTCTATCCCCATATTCGGCACTGGTAAAAACTTGTATTTTTTTATGTATTAAAAATTGAGGGATAACAGCATAATTATTAAGATATACTTCAATCTTATCTGCTTGCTTTAAGAATTGATAAATGGTTTGTTCCAGCTGCTTTATTCTATCTGGAATGGAGGCAATTTTAATTGTTATCATTTATTCACCTTGTGTGTAATGAATAAGATAACTCTGTAGGTGGTAAATAATCTTTGTTCCATGTCCATGCTTTATTTTTGACGTATATCGCTTTTACTTGGTTATAAATCTCAAGGTTATTCAAAATGGAGATGGTTTTGCCCTGTTCCCCACAATTAACATCAAATGGACAGAATATTTCTATTTCGGAAAATAGAGCAGTAACTGCCTCATTAACCAAAATATGATCATCATGACCATATTCACCCTCAGAGTTATGTGTGAATATCTTGGTAAAAGAATACTCTTGTTTTAGCTTCAACAATGATTCAAACAGCTGCTCGCGAGAAGCGTGGTATTGCTTAACTCGACTTTTATCTTTCCAGAAACCAGATTCATCGATAGCTAGTGAGATAATTTTTTCTTTAAATGGATGTTCTGCAAGTGCCATTTCTCTGCAATGCTTCGCATAAGGCTTGTCATGGCGAGCTAAAAATGCGATCACGATTAAATCAAAAGATTGTGGTGCAAACCACAGGATTTCATCATCTGGGTGAGCAACAATTAACACATTCATATCACTTCACTAACACAATTTTCTTCAATTAATTTATTATTTAAAATCTGAACTTTTATAGGGCTGAGTAATTCTATATTGGCATCATGATGGGTGGAAAAAATTATACCAGTATTACATGCTTTTTCTTTTAAAATCGATAATAAAACCTGTTGTGAATTTTTATCTAATCCATTGAGTGGTTCGTCCAGAATAATAAAATCTGGATTACCAATAAGAGCTGATGCGAGCAGGAATTTTTTCTTGGTTCCAAAGGACATATCCCCTATGGATGTATTTAAATGTATTTTTAATTCAAGCTGCTCAATCACTTTATTTAATTCATTGGGAGTGCTAAAACGCGCCTTTGCTATCCATGATAAAAATTCCTCACCTGTTAAAAAAGGATAAATATCCAAGTCATCAGGAACATAATAAATCTGTTTATTACGGTTATTATTTTGTCCATTAATAAGAATGGTTCCCGAATCAATATCATCCATGCCCACGATCAATCGTAATAAGGTAGATTTCCCAGCGCCATTTTTCCCAATAAGATGATAATTATTCTGACCAAAATTATAGGATAAATTGGAAAAAACCACTTTATTAGAAAATGATTTGTTTATATTGATTAGTTGAATACTATGTTCCAAGGAATGCTCCTATCAGTAAATATTGCATGACAACATTAGCGATTGTATTGATTAAAGAGGTAAAAAAACAAAAACGTAATGAATACCTATAAAGCAACCTATTTATAGTAATAGTAAGCGTACTTGCCATAATAATACCTGTAAGAAGCACAATATCAATTGGCTTCATGAACGCTAGAAAGATCATTAACGGAATTAAAGATAAAAAAAGCCCTGTACTAATACATATTATTTCCATTCCTTGCTTTAGTAAGAGATTGTCATGAAATATGGAATGAAAGAGGCGGTAGTCTTGTTCATTTTTTGAAAAAAAAGTGCTCCATGTTGATAAGATATAGGTCTGTATACCACTCAAAATTAATAATACAACAAACATGCTCTCAACTAGTTCAGTTGATGATAACAATAAATATATGGTGGCAATCGATAATAATGTCGTAATGGAAAGCCTGATAGTAAATGCTGTCTTATGGGCTCGAATGGTTGCTATTTGAGTCAGAAAATAAAGTTTGATGGGATGATTTGCTATCGATTTTATAAAAGGCTTTTTATCACCCTTAACAGACGGCTGAGTTCTTTGTTTGTAAGGCTGTGTACTGAACGCGATACTGATGCAGGATAAACTGGAAAATAAGCAGATACCAAAATTTAATAAAGAGTTTTGCTGTGTGGACACCAGCGCGATTAGCATACATAACAGAGTTAAAAAAATTATATTTTGAATATTTTTATACAATGCATTCAGAAGAAAAATCATGATCACAATAATCAGTGAGCTATATAGTGCATAATAGGAATATAAAAGTGAGGTATCATTAGTAATATGGGTAAGTCTTGCTCCACCAAAAACCAAGGCAAACCAAATTACATTCAATGAAAGCATTGATACAATTAAATCAATCTTCTTATCATTAGGTGAAAATGCTTGCAGAACAGACAAATAATCTCCGAACTCACCCCCTTTAATAAAATTTGCTTGAGCTCGAATTAATAAAAATAAAAAAGATAGGAGAGCTGTTAACGAAAGCAGTTTAATTCCTAGTGAAATGCCAGGAGCAACAATCACAAAAAAAGGCACTCCGATTATGTGAATTTTTTCGATTCCTGGAGCTAATAAACAAAACAAGAAAGCCATTAATAACTTATGTCTCAGAACTAATTCTCCAGTTTCCTTAAAATAGTACCTAATACGAAATTTGAGAAGCTGTTTATTAAAAAGTGACACATTATAAGTAGTTAATTCTGACATACTAAAGCGCTCCCCTCACAAAGATTGAAGCTATGTTTATCATAGCCAGGCATAAAATTAATGACATCGGGTATTATGGATAATAGTTCCATTGAATGGCTAATAACTAATAATGTTTGATTTTTTATAGAAGCTAAATTGGTGATAACCTGTTTTTGAAGATTATGCTCTAATCCAGATGTGGACTCATCTAATATTAAAATTTTAGGATTAAATAACAGAGCTCGTGCAATAGCAATCCGTTGAATTTGACCGCCAGATAATGACAATCCATTTTCTCCAAGTTTCGTGTCGAGCCCTTTTTTGAGCGCTGTAACAAACTCATAGCAGCAAGAAATATGTAATACTTGCTCTAATTGAGCTTCAGAATAGTTCAAATTACCATAACAAATATTTTCACGAATTGTTCGGTTAAATAGCAATGGTCTTTGCTCGACCAGCATAATTAATCGGCTTAGCTCTTCTCTAGATAGAGTATTTAATTGCCTTTCACCGATTGATATCTCTCCTGAGTAATTTGCATATAAACCAACTAAAATTTTTGCAAGTGTTGATTTACCAACCCCAGACTTACCTTGTAATATAATCTTTTTTCCGAACTCAATGGATAGTGATAGGTTGTTTATAATTTTGTTGCCTGTAGGAAAAGCAAAGCTCATTTGTTTAATTGTTAGATCAGGAGTATTTGAACCGGGGCCAGTATATTGAAGGTTAGACTCATAAAGATCAGCTTCTCCCTTAGTTAGAGATTCATATGCATCCCTTAGAGTTCCATATTCTCGAGCAAAAATGGTTAACTGAAACGAGCTAAACCACACATAATTAGTCAGATTAAAGGTGACATAAACAACAAAAATGAAATCGCCTATGGATTGGGTGCCTCGGTTAAAACTATATATTTGATGCGTTATTAAAGCCAAGATAAAAGCTATGGATAAAATACTTTGTATCACTTTTGCTTTTTCAAAAAATAATTGTGCCTGCGTTAATGATCGTTTTTCACTGTTAAGCTGCCCATTCATTCGTTCCAATTCATGGTTTTTTCCAAAATAGGTTTTAATCAATGAAATTCCTGTTATTAATTCACATAGATTTCCTGATATAGAAGACTGAATTGCATTGTGGGCTTTGGTTTTATGAAGTGTTTTTTTCAGCCTTAATACGGTAGTAATAACATGAATAGTGAACCATACAACGATGAGAAAAGAATATAGAGGATCAATTGAGAATAATAGGATCGCTGTTAATAAAAGCGATGAAATAATTGTCAAAAAACTATATACCACAATATGGATAATACGTTCTGCTGAGATAGCAATATCGTTTATTTTTTGAGTGATATTTCCAGGCATTGTCTCCAAAAAGTAATCATAGTTTTTATTTAATAAATTACGAATAAAGTACATTTTTATGTTGGATTTAAATTTTGGCAAGACTAGGGCAATAAAAACACCTTGGCTTCTAATGATGACTTCCGAGATAATAAAAACCACAACAAAGGCAATCAGGGTATTACCAATTGGTATCGCGTTAACATTATTGTCTTTTAAAGTATGCATAATATTAACTACATACCTCATTGCCCAAGGGGTGACGCTCTGCTGTATCGCCCAAAAAAACGAAGTTACAATCAGCAAGCTGAATGCAAGTTTTTGTTTTTTGATATTATAAATAAATATCTGGGTTAACGTTAAATGGTTCATACGGTAAACGACTCATTCCATAGCCTTAGCATTAGTCGGTCTTCATTTTCAGCAAACGCTGTTCTGCCATGTAATGCTTGGCAATTATCCATAATTAGTAAATCGTTTTCTTTTAATTTAATTCGATACTGATTTATAGGATCGTGAAGAAATTGATTAATGGCACTTATCATTTCATGGCCCAATTCTGTGGTTGTTATATTTTTAAGAATTGGCGAATACGACATACCAACTATCGTTTCATTCAAGTTGAAGAGTATTTGTTTATTGATTTTCTCATAGGCTGTATCAAGTTGCAGAAAATTAGCTTGAAAAAAATTGTTCACATCATTGTCGAATAAACGATACAGTGCCGTCAGAACCTCTTTTGTCTTGACTAGAGTACTAACACCTCCAGTTAATGATGGCTTTACACAATAGAGAGAAACAAATCTGGGAAATTCACACCGATATCCTTCATCTGTGTGAAGAGGCTGCGAAAATATGCTGTTAATGTAATACTTGCCATTTTTTACAGGGGCAACTTTAGCTAAAAACCGTTTCTTAATCCCCACATCTTTAAGTTGTTTACCAAATACATGTTGCAACATTCTTATGATAGAAAGTAATGGCGTTCCTTTACAATTTATAATCACGAATCCATGTTCTGCAACGTGAGATTTGATGGTGCTGTAGTTTTCAATATCAATATTCGGAAGATAAGGTATGGTTTCATCTTTACCAGGATGGTTACAGTAAAACTCACTATTAATATAGGATTGGATTTCTTTTAGATTATGCAGCATTTAAAGCCTCAGTACTTAGACGTTCAACTATATCGCCATATTTTTTTAATATATCTTTGCCCTTTAAAGTAAATAAAAAGCTATTTTCGTTTAATATATGGAAGCATTCGCTACACCGTTTAATCGCTGTTATTGTTTGGGCGTGATAGTTAATTGGTGAAGCAAGGGTACTGAATACCACTCTGTATTGTAAAACCTCAACTCCTACACAGAAACTGTGAAACAGAATATACAGGGGGAACTTATTGCCGCCTCGTTTATGTTTTATTGATGTAGTAATTTGTATCGGTTTATTTACATCATCTATCTGTGGTTCGATATAGTCATCGATAAATAACAGCATATGAGTTATTTGATGTATGATTAATTCGTTAAAATCATTTTGATTATAGTGATTTTTGAAATCAATATGCGCAATACCCAGGCCATCCGCTGAAGTTCCCTCAATATAAGAATCTAGGTTAGCCAACAATATAATTTTAATTAACGTGTTACAGAATAGAGCCGCTTTGGGGCATGATATTTCTAATGCTTTAAAATAATTATTAATTAATCCGTCATTAATTAATATAGATGAATAATCATCTTTAGATATAAGTTCCGCTCTCTGCTTTATGTAGGGCGGGATAATTTTTATCGCTTGCTCCGTGCTCAGAAAGCTTGTTTCCTTCCAATGGGGTGAGGCAATAAAATAGGATATGTGTTGCAAGACTTGCTCGTATGCTGGGATATTCAACAAGCTATTCTCTTTTGCAAAAGAAGCGCAAAAACTATCTATTAGTTTCTCCAGTCCTTTTTCATCAATTAGGGTAAACATTATATAATTTCCCTGGCCAATGTTCTTTGCCAATCCCCATAATCTTTGTTTACGTCTCTCTCTACTCTTGGAGGAAATTTTTCACGTTTAAAAGCAAAATACTCTTTTCTTTGATCGCCAAGCTCTTGCGGCGAATATGTTATGAAATAACAGCTTCGAGGTAAGTTAGACAAGTTATCATTAGATTGATGAATGAGATATGAGCTAAAGCATAAGATATCGCCTGGCTTCATATTTACACTTTGCCAATCCTTCTCATACTCTTCGCTGTATTCACACTCACTTATGGAACCATTATTATGCTGGCGCAATTCCTTCGTATACGCATCTTTCTTTAATCTAAAACAACCATTCTCTTCATTTGAAACGTGAATAGGGATCATCACCGTAACCAATTCATCGGCTACAAATTTTCTAAAGGCAGCGCCGTCTTGATGAGGTTTAAATCCACCGCCCCCAGGCAATTTAAAATTAATTTTTTCTTTAAAAAGAATATAATCTCTTCCGGTTAGGTTTTTGATGAGGGATTTAATTTTATCCCCTTGAATAAGAGCGTCTACTAAAGGTAGATAATCACAGAAATTTTCTACCCTATTAAGAATAATACCGTTATCAATTTGGCTCTTTTCAAAATATTTCATCGGGCCACCGATGATCTCTGGAATATTTTGAAGATATGCTACGGCTGTTTCCCAAAGATTAATTTCATCGGCATTGAAAAACCCTTCCTGCAAGATGTACCCATTTTTACTATAATCATTCATTGATTTCATTCTTATACCATTGCTTTAGGCTGACTGATTCTATATTTATTCATGATGCTTCTGGCAAACCGAACTTCTTCAATGATCCCTGAAAACGGTTCAAAATTAGAGTCTCTTTCAATTATAACGCCCCGAAACGGAACAGTTTTTGCCACAAAATCAAATAATTCCCACACTGGTTTAGAAATAGCATTTGCATGAGTATCAACATGCATATTTTTTTTATAAGACCCGCCAGCAAGATGTATTTCAACAACGCGATCGAGGGGAATTTTATTTAAATAGGTGTAGGGATCATATCCATGATTCAGGGAATTTAGATGAAGATTATTTAAATCCAATAGCATTCCACAATCAGCCCGCTCAAGAATCTGCGTAATAAATTCTGCCTCATCAATATCAGAATTAGGGATTTTATAATAGTAGGTAATGTTTTCTAATAAGAACGGTTTCTTAATTCTTCTTTGCAACGCATTGACCTTAGATACTATGAGATCTATATTTTCTTCATTAAAAGAAATAGGCATTAAATGCCCAACTTCAACATCATCGACCCTAGTCAAGCTGATATGATCACTAAACCAATGGCAATTAGTCTCTTTGATAATGGTTTCTAATTTATCACAATAGCCTTCATCTATGGCTTCTGGTGAGCCTATGGAGAGATCAAGCCCATGAAGGACAAGAGGCTTATTTTTAATAATACGGCGCAGCCTGCTATTATCATCTTTAATAAAAAACCTTTCTGAGTAGGCTTCAATAAAATCAAATTCATGAAGATTATTTTCTATTTGCTCACCAATGGCATTCATATAACTTATACCTACGCCCAGGTTTGCTTCAGATGAATACAACATTAGACTTCTTCCTTGTTCTTAATAAAAGATAAAACACCAGTCTTTTCAAGATTGGCTAGAAACCGTATAAACTCATTTGGGGTTAGTTTTTGTTGGTAAAATTGATACGCCGTTAATAAGTTATCGGTTGTCGTTATTTTTTGTATGATATTTTTAATGTCATTGGATATTTTTAAAGTACCAATGCCTTCTTTATTCAGGTTCTTAAAAAATAATATTGTATAAGTACCCTTTAAATATTCATCAGCCGTTATGACCTTGTTTTCATTTATTATTGTTGGGATATCAAACTCAAAGTCTTCAAACCTATAACATGGATGAATACATACGGATGTCTTATCAATTCCTTCTTCGTCAATTATTGTTTTTTTCTCAAAAAAACATTCAGAAAAATCTTCGTGGTGGTTATAAGTAACTTCGTTCCTGATCCGCTCATACTTAATTACTTGCTGTTCTATTGGGGATATTAACAAACTTATTTCAGCAAATTTTGCAAAAAGGATGCTCTCTATCAAAGGATTTTTTGGAGTAAGTTCTTGAATATTATTCCTGCCGATATAGCTTGCCCAAATAGTATCAAGCTTTTTTTGCTCTATAAGCCGTGTAATGATTGGCAAAGATAACTTAATATCATCCCATCTGTTTTTCTTTAAAATTCGCGCTGATGCAGTAAATTTCTCTTTATTACTTTCATAAAATTCATCTAATAGATTTACATCTAATGAGTTAAGATTTAAATCGGATGTAATTTTTTTGCGGAAGTCGGTATAGTTTTCTGCAATATCTGGATGAGTTATCAGTATTGCCAACGCTTTTTGTATTGATTTATTTTTATTCATCGCACACATTCTAATAGGTTAAGGCCATTAAATATTCGTCTTGATAATTATTGTCGATAAGTATTGCTTTGCTTTTTTTGCCTTCGAGAACAAAGCCAAATTTTTTAACAAGATTCATCGAATGCTCATTACTCTCGGCAATATGCGCCTCTATCCTTTTGATTCCATTTTCTCGGACATGTTTTAATAATTCTGTAAGCAGCAGAGTACCCAAACCATTTGAATGGTAGGATTTTAATATGCCCATTCCTATCGAAAGAACATGGCTTTTTCTGGTATTTTTATAGCCTTCAGCACATAAATAACCAACCACATTATTTTGGGGTAAGGTGTTATCAATTACGATCAAAATAATTGCTTTAGGATTTTTCTGTGTATCAATGATTTTATTCTCATATTTGCTGATGTCAGAAGATCGTTCATTTGGCTGAAACATGGTAAATGGCGTTTCTTTATCAAATTGAATAAGCATGCTGGCCCAATTGGCAGCATCATCAAGAGAGGCTTTTTTAATGGTAATATTAGTTAATTTCATATCAATCTAATAAAAAAGGCCGGGTAGATAACCCAGCCTTAAAATCTACGGACAACCAACAGAGTTGCAAAGAACTTCTATGCTGCTTGTAGATTCTTCAATAACTTCAATATTTAGATCCATCATATTTTCCTTAATTTAATTAAAGTTTAATAAAGACAAACGTTGGTATCTGTCTTCAACAGCCTGTATCAGTATTAGAGTCTAACGCTTTACAAACTGCTGGCGATTATACATCTATGCTAAGCAAATGAAAGATCCAAATAAATACCATGTGACCGATTTTATTTCACTTTAATTTTTATGAGTTAATTACCTTAAAAATATCAATGTGTTAAGTGCATTAAAATTTTTACATAATTATCGATTTATTTTGTATAATCATTGTAACCAAGCTATCTCGACGGGGAGAATCAAGGACTACATCACTCCTTTTGCTTGGCATTTTTTCGTGATGATATTACTTTGGTGAAGTAATGCATGACTAAAAGTACTCTCTTTGAGAAAGTTGGCCAAGAATTAGCTCAATGCTACAGCGAACATCCTCTACGCATTAATGATAAAAAATTGTCTTCTCTTAGGCCGGATACTCAATTTACAACATCTCAGATCGCGTGGTTTTTTGCTTTAATTAAGATAAAGATTGAGACTATTGACTCTATTAAATGGGAAGCATCAGATCTCATATCGTGCATGTGCGATTTGGAAAATGCGTTTAGTATATTAGCTGAAGAATTTTTGAGAGAACAGCAAGAAGATACACGAGATGATGTTCAATGGGAAGAGAGTATTATTACTAAAATTGATAATAATCTATCAACACCCATCTATGTTTTATCACGCCCAGTTTTTTTTCGAATCTTCGCTATTTGGAGTTCAGAAAATGGTGATATTAATCCATCAAAAATAAATGATATGAATTATAGACAGCAAGCTTCTATGGAGAAAGTACGCTTACTTGGATTGTACCAGAGGAATATGACTGATCATTTAAGGGATAACATACATGTTTTATGCAAAAATAATCCAGTTAGACTTAGTCTTGATAAAATACCAGAAACTATTTGGCTGAAAGATCTTGCCCATTATTTGGCAATTACAGCGAAAAAATTAAACGATTATGGTGATGTTGATTATGGCTCATCTTCCTTGCTCCAAAATGCCAAGCGCATTCATGATCTGCTACAAAAAGCATTAAAAGCAAGTTTAAGAATTTATTGGGTACCTTTCAGGCATATGAAGCCAGAGCATCGAGAGCTGGCAGAGCAATTAGGAGTTATTCAGTATGAATGTTATGGGAATAATCCTGAAAGAGATTATTTGGATAATAAGAGCGCTTTAGTATCGAGGGACTTAGCCATAACATTGCTAAATTATCACGATGAGTTAAGTAACTTGGTATTTAGTTTTTGCAATGTCTTTACAAAGGCAAAAGCGGCATCCTATAAGGGGGATGCTATTAATATCGCTATTGTACAGTATGTTTTACCAGAATTATTTCCTCGAAAAAATGAAGCGCCATATAAAGAATTAGGATGGAGTTGCTTTATAGCTCTTCCTGATGTTCTAAATAGACTTGGAGCTGATGTCACAATGCATGATTCAACAAATAAAAAAGAATGGCGAGTTGAAGGCACTGGTAAACAAAGAGAAACAATAAAAATAGATTATGATGCTTTTAGAAAAAGATTCGACACATTATTTAATGCCTATCTCTACAATGCTTCATGTGAAGAAATTGAATATTAACTTATTAGATTTGGCATGAAAAATATACATGCAAGGGATACTTAAGGGATTAAGGGATTCCCTCGGACGAAGCTATTTACCCCACTATAGAATCAGACCGAATGAAATCGATCTGATGGGAGTAAATAATGAACAAACGATACAACACCAACCAAGCGGCTGAATACCTTGGCATAAAGCCAAAAACCTTATGGGAATGGCGTAACCGCAATCAAATTTCCTTACCTTACTATCGTTTAGGTAAGCGTAGTTATTTCTATCTTCAATCTGACTTAGATACCTACTTAGCGCAATGCCGCATTGATATGACGGAGGCTTGCTATGAGTAATTCTTTTGATAAGCCCGTTTTTTATATGAAAGATTTGGTACAAATGTTTGGGCGGCATCCAATAACAATTAGGCGATGGTGGAAAAGCGGTAAATTTCCAGCGCCCACGAAACCTTCTACTCTAGCTTGGAGGGCGGATGTTATTTATCAATGGATTCAAGAAAACACAAATGGACCAGACATATAAAAATTATGTATGCGTGTCAGGACAGCTCTTATAGAGCCATTCATTTAAAAAAGTGCATTCGTGTGGGTGGCTGCCCACACAAAAATAGAGAATATAACATGAACCATTTTAATACAGTTTTAGATGGAGTTAAAGTCGCATTTTCTAATCATGACGTACGAGGAACCCCAGCGTATGAAAATATCAACGGGGCAGCATGGCTTGATAAGTTAAGAAAATGCCCCATAGGTGATAAAAATGGTGCTCATTGGATTCGAGCAACATTAAATATGGATGATTCAGGTAAATGTTTAAGCCGAAGCAATGAGAATGCTTCAACTATTTCCAGAGTAATTATTATTGACTGTGATAAAAGCATTAATTCCGATGGGCAAGAAGTTGATGGTGCGCCAGATCCTATCAAAGTAAGTAATATTTTGATGGAGCGTGGGATTGCTTATGTTTTACATGGTTCATATTCGCATTATATGAATACAAAAGGTAATCGTTATCGTATATTGTTAATAACAAATTCGCCCTACAAAAAAGAGCATTTAGCGCCCACTATCGAGTCAATTATTACCCTGATAAATTCCGATCTATTTGCGTTGAAGAGTGATTTGTTAGCCAATGCAGTAGAAAATTCTACCTGGGCTCAAAGCTGGTATTTTCCAAGACAACCAATAAGAAATAATTTCGAACCGCTTTATTTGGAGTTTTTAGAGGGCAAACTTATTGATGTTTCGGAACCATTTTTGCCACCGACTCATCATATTCAATATAAAAATAAATCTTTTGATACGAATCAAATATCAGTTATAGATGCATTCAATGCACAAAAAAACCTTGAAGATTTTTTGAAGTATTATGATTTTACTCAAATCCGGCCTCAAAAATGGTTAAGTCCTAATTCATCCTCCGGTATTCCTGGTATTACTGTAAAAGAGAATAAATTTTTCAGTCATCATAACAATATATTTAATGATGGGTATTGGCACGATTGTTTTGATCTTTGGCGGCAAATGGAAAACTTAGATTTTAAAAGTGCCATTACACAAGCATCAAAAATAATTTATGCCCCAGATGGCCGCACTGTTGATGAATACAATAAAAGCGTAGGTAATAAAAAAAAGCGAGAGCCAATACTTTTACCTAATACTCACCCAGAAGTTATGAAATTTGACCCGAACATGCTCCCAGAAGCAATGAGGGGATTTATTATGGACGTTGCCAATCGTCAACAAAGTCAACCTGATTTTGTTGCTGTCGCTGCTATTGTAGGGCTATCAGGTTTATTGGGTCGAAAAGTATTGATATGTCCTAAACAACATGATGACTGGGAGGTTACACCCAACCAATGGGGGGCAATTATTGGTCGTCCGTCAGCAATGAAGAGCCCATCGATGAAGGCCGCACTACAACCATTATACAAAATTGAATTAATGGCAGCCAAACAGCATGAAGAGGACAAAAAAAATTATGATGAGGAAATCCAATTACTCGAACTAGAACAAAGTATTGCGAAGGAAAAAGCAAAAAAAGCATTGAAAACTTCAAATCGAGAAGATGCGAGAGAGGCATTAATTATGCCTGATCATCCTGAGTCACCTACTCGTTATAGATTAATTGTAAACGACGCTACTGTAGAGAAACTTGGTGAACTATTAAATGAAAATCCTAACGGTTTAATTGTAGTGCGTGATGAATTGGCTGGTTTGCTATTCAAACTGTCAAAAGAGGAATATCAAGGAGATCGGGCATTCTATCTTGAGTGTTTTGATGGCAATGGTCATTTTACATACGACCGAATTGGTCGAGGTACCATCGAAATAAAATATTGCACGCTGAGCATCATTGGTGGAATTCAACCGACCAAAATAGCCAAGCTTGTTAGTGATGCAATGAAAGGTATTGCTGATGATGGTTTAATTCAACGTTTTCAGCTTGCTATTTGGCCTGATGATATTGGCAATTGGGAATGGCTAGATCGTGCACCCGATAAGATTGCTCAAGATGCTTATTATGCACTTTTTGAGGAAATCAATAGCTTTCAATTGCATACAAATGATGGTGAACCACCGCGTTTTAGATTTACACCGGAAGCGCAGCTTTTATATATCCAATGGATGGAAGAAATTCAATCAAAGGCTCGTAGGCAAGATATTCATCCAGTCATTGAAAGTCATATGTTAAAAATGCCTCAAACAATCGCTGGATTAGCATTGTTATTTGAAATACTTGATGGGGGGCGAGAATCTGTTGGTGTTGAAGCAACGGCCAGAGCACTAGATTGGGCTGACTATCTACTTAGCCATGCTAACCGACTTTATAGTATTGCTACCAATCAAAGTATAAATAATGCACAGCTTATAATAAATAGAAAAAATAAACCTCCCCATCAGTTTACTGCACGTGATGTTTATCGTAAAAATTGGGCGGGTCTTGATACCATTGAGGCTGTTAATGAAGGGATTGAATGTCTTGTTGATTATTATCATCTTATACCAAAAGAACATCTCACAACTAGTACAGGGGGGCGCCCTACAATATCTTATGAATGGAATACGATCCGCGATTAAGGATTTAATATGGGACGATGGCAAGAAAAGTTAGCAAATATGTCTAAATCGATGGTGACAAAACTGCCAGAACCCAGTTGTGTCAGTTTTGTCAGTAACGATTTGAGCCTTATTGAGAAAAATAACCAGCTTGTAGTTGAGTTTGTACGCGAATGTTGTGTTGGGTTGATTATTAAACCGCAAGAAGTAATCGACCATTTCTTAGCTGTTGAAGATGAAGAAGATATTATCAATGGATTGATCCCAATTGATTCATTGCGGCTGCATATTAAGTTATGGATTGCTAATGGAAAGCCTCATTATTCAGGAAAATAAGGAGTTAATTTTTCATATGGTGCTGGTTGTAACCACGCAGTATAATTATTCAATACCTGTTAAATACAGGAGAAATACAGAGAGAGAACGTTAAATGACCACATTTAAATCAGGAATTTCCGGTAATCCTGCTGGCAGGCCAAAAGGCTCATTAAATAGAAAGACCCAGCTAATCAAGCTTATGGAGGCACACGCAGAAGCATTAGTGAGTAAGACAATAGATCTGGCACTAGCAGGCGATGCAGTAGCTTTGCGTTTATGTATCGAACGTTTAATACCAAAAATAAATGATCGATCAACTGCTGTTGTTATGCCAAATTTAGAGGAAATTGAAACAACAAAAATAGTTCCAGAATTATTGCGCTCACTTGCAGGCCAAGAAATTAGTATATCTGAATTTAAAAGCTTGATGGATGTCTTTATGTTGCATGATGATGCAATTCATTCAAAAGAGAAAGAGCAGGAAACACTAAAAATAACTACAACGGATCCGATAGAAGCTGCAAAACAATATCAACGATTTATGATGGCAAGTCATTCTTAGGTTCACTTATAATGATTCATAAGATATGACGTGCCAATTTTATGAAAAGGTTGGTGCTTAGAGCGCTGCTTTAACCTCAATAGAATTTAATTTTTCATCATGCGAAATTTCAAAACCAGATACTGCATAAACATAAACAATCTTCATTTTATTACTCATATTGACAACAATATAACCAGAATCAACGGATGATTGATCTATAGTCGATATGAGATTAATCGTACATAATCCAATATCAGAACAAGCATTCCATGCATTGTAAATTGTTATTATGGATTGATCTGAACTTTGATCATAAGGGGCAATAAAAACTCCATTCGCATAAGCCGAAATTTTTAAATTATTAGCATTGGTAATTTTAATTAACGGTATTTGGCCTACAGGGCATTCTCTGCGATCTGATGTTGGTTCTGCTCCTTGGGTGGCGCAATATGCTCGATAACCATCAATGACCCATTCTGTCTGATCAGTTGTAATTGCTTCCCAATAATAAGACTTTGAACGTATATTGACCCGAGTATTATGATAATCACTATGGGTATAGTTGCATTGAAGCCCTCCATCATAAAGATAAGGTTGTTGATAAGTAGATTCAGCCCAATGAAATAGATAGGTTCCTTTTTTTACTGTACCCTCAGGATTAATTTCTTGCCAATACTCCTGGTTTTCCCCAATAATTTTGCAAGAGCTCGTACTTTTATCCTTTGAGCACTCAATCTTTTCAGGACAATACAGCATGTTAGGTAATTCTTTTGCTAAAACTGTATGGAATTGAAGTAACGCTCCCCATGAGATAAAAAAAAATAATTTTGCTTTATTCATTGCTTTCCTCGGTTAGTAAACACTGTTTTTAAAATTCCCATTTCTAACCACTTATTTTTGTTATTGATGTATTGGCTAATAAGATAATGCGTTTGTATAAATAAATTTAAGTGTTCTATTTTAGCACATCCATTGAAAAATAGCATCTCCCGGGCGTGGTTCTTATGGGCGCAATAATATGTACTTAAAACATGGAGAAAAAACACCCGAACCTTATCAAGATAGGCAAAAGAATCCGAGAATTACGTAAAAAGCGTGGTTATTCTCAGGAAGATTTCGCTGCTGCCGCGCAATTAGGCCGAAGTTATGCTGGTCGAGTTGAACGTGGGGAGCAAAATATTTCGATTCAGAGCCTAATTCAAATTGCTCTCACACTAGAAGTAGAGGTGGGCGAAATCTTTCCGCCTTTAAAAGACTTGCATATTCCCTACAGAAAAAGATTAAATAAAGAGTAATTTTTCCACGCGAATAAAAACAGCATTCGAAATAAATTTGAACAATAGAGTTGATATGAAATACGCGCTAGTAAATGATGAGCCCCATGAAGCTCAACCAGGCTTTTCTGGTAAATGTAAAAGTTGTGGCCATTTGACTGTAGCTAAGTGCGGTAAGATAAAAATCTGGCATTGGGCTCACAGTGGGAAACGAATGTGTGATCCTTGGTGGGAAAATGAAACCGAATGGCATCGTGCATGGAAAAATTCGTTTCCGATTAATTGGCAGGAGGTTATTCACCATGATAAAACTGGCGAGAGACATATTGCTGATGTTAAGACCGTCACTGATTGGGTGCTTGAATTTCAACATTCTTTCTTAAAAGCAGAAGAACGTGATGCGCGAAACGCATTTTATGGCAAATTAGTTTGGGTTGTGGATGGCATGCGTCGAACTAGAGATAAAACACAGTTTTTTGAATTACTGAACCAATCAATTCTTGTAACTCAAAGCCCTCATATGCGAAGAATTTATTTAGATAAATGTGCTCTAGCAAAGGAGTGGTCAGGGATTCAGGCTCCCGTTTTCTTTGATTTCGGAGAGGAAGTACTTTGGTGCCTTTTACCAACTAACCAGAATATGTGGGGTTATATCGTAGCATTCCCTCGTCGGGAATTTATAGCACTACACAATACTGGTGTTGAGCAAACAAACAATTTTGATGAATGTTTAAACCAACTCAACACCCTAACTAATCTCATTTCTCAACAATTAACTCAACAGCAACAAAAAAATCGGCAAGATGGGCTCTTGACGATGAGAAAGGGAAGCAGTCGAGGGCGTTTTTAAATTATTTAAAGAGGTTGCCATTTGCCAAAAATGAGCTCGTATAGTTCTTGATATAGTTGTGTAGTAGGTAAAATTTGTTTTGCTAAATCACGCTTAAATGTAGCTATCTTACTGGAATTGCTACAGCAAGCCTGGATCTCTTGTTGAATAGGCTTTAAATCCTGATTGATAATATCTGAAACTTTATTATCATACCTTACCTCATCAAAATGTATTGATTGTGATGAGCAAAAATTTTTAAGTATTTCCTTATCAAATAAATAATTTTCAATTTCTCTTCTATTTAACATTCGATGCGCTTTGTCTTTATCCAGAAATGGTTGTCTTTTTTCAGAAGAGTTATCGTCTTTATCCTTTAATAAATAAAGCTCTACATCGACAAAGGTTTTGTTTAAAATTTTTAAGGCCAACGATGCGTTTTTTATTACATTTTGTCCACCACCGCTCGAAACAAAAAGAACGTCATGATGTTGTCCGGAAAATATTTCATTATAAACGTCTGCATCTAATCCTTGTTCAGAATTATTAATACCAGGTTCAGAGCGTCCTTCGCAATAAACGATTTTTTTAGGTGCAAGAAGACCGGTTAAATCCTCTAAAGCTGTTTCAAAGATTCTTTGCCAGTTTTTTCGGGTTAGGGGCATAGGCTGTATAGTACAAGATGAATTAAAATAATCTTTTTCTGAAAAATCAATAATGGCACTTTTTTCTCGTAAATCCTCTTGCAGTGCTCGCAAAAAACCAATGCTATGAGTTGCCACCCATAATTGACATGTATCAGGAATTAACTTATCGATTTCGATAAGCAATTTTCTTTGGATAGCGGTATTTAAATGCAGTTCGGGTTCATCAATACAATAAACAGTATTGTTAAAATCAGGAGTTTTAACTACTAAATCAATAATTATATCGATAACCTCTTTTTCTCCTGAAGAAAGATTTTCGTAAGGAAAGTTTTTAGAATTCTCTTTTTCAAAATATAGCTGACCTTTTCCGGCCATCACGTCCCCTAAATCTGATATTTTTATATCAATGACATTGTTTAAGATAGTGTTTATTTTGCCTATTAATTCTTCTCGCATTTCCTGGCCAGATTTAGTTCCATGCTGATATTCTTGCCATGCACGCCCTAGAAGACGTTCATAATTTTCTTGCAGTCTCGAATCAAGCTCACTGCTGCTAGAAGGTCTATCTATATCTTCGATTAAATTTGGCAGAGCTTTTATATTTGGAACATTCAGCTTTGAGGTAAAGCGATAGGGTGATCGAATATAAAAACTAATTTTATCAAAACTAGTTCCGTTTGCTTCAGTTATTTTGATGGCATTGTTTCTGTTGTATTCGTGTTGTAACGTTGAGCTATTTGAATAAAGCTTTTTGTCAAAATAAGTTGGGGGTGGAGTATATCTGGCTCCTTTATATTGTTTTTGCATTTCTTCAAATGCATCAAAAATACTGCTTTTACCACAGCCATTAGGACCCACTAGAGCAATAATTTTTTTAGGACTATTCCCCAGATCAATAGTTAAATCATCGAATCGTTTGAAATGTGTTAACTGAACAGTTTTAATTCTCATGCATTATCAACTCTTGAAGTGTACCCCAAAGTGTACCCTGAGATGTCAGTTGGATTTTTGAATTTTACTAGAAGCCTTGCTGGATATGGCTCCCCGGACAAGACTCGAACTTGTGACCTAATGATTAACAGTCATCCGCTCTACCGACTGAGCTACCGGGGAAGAGGTCGGAATCTTAAAACGATTCCGAACTGGGGTCAAGTATATTTTTAAAATTTTTCTTAATTAATTACAAAATCGCTGTAAACGGTTCAAAGCATCTTTCAAAGTGTCAATTCCTGTTGCAAAAGAAAGGCGAATGCATCCTTCATTGCCAAAAGCAGAACCAGGAACAAGAGCAAGGCCTGCTTCTTGTAATAAGCGTTCTGCAAATTCCATATCATTTGCATAGCCACGTTGCTCAATAAAGGTTTGTACGCTTGGAAAAATGTAAAATGTGCCATCTGCAGGTATTACTTCAATACCAGAAATGCTTAAAAGGCGCTCAACTACATAATCATGACGTTGATGAAACGCACTAACCATTTCGCGCACACTATCAGATCCCCCTATTAATGCGGCTACGGCTGCTCTTTGAGCAATAGAGCAAGGATTAGAAGTTGACTGGGATTGAATGGTTTTCATTGCATTAATTAAAGTGGCTGGCCCTGCTGCATAGCCGATACGCCATCCAGTCATTGCATAAGCCTTGGATACTCCATTTAAAACAATAGTCTGGGCATCTAATTCAGGGCAGGCATTAAGAATATTACAAAACGGTTGACTCCAAAGAATATGCTCATACATGTCATCCGTAGCAATAAGAATATTTGGGTATTTTTTTAATACTGCACCTAAAGCTTTTAACTCATCCAAAGTATAAGCAACTCCTGATGGATTAGATGGGCTATTTAAAAAAATCATTTTTGTCTTAGGGGTAATAGCTTGTTCTAATTGCAAAGGCGTGATTTTATAGCGCTGAACAGGCGTTGTATTAATAATAACAGGGGTTCCCTCAGCTAATAAAACCATATCGGGATAAGACACCCAATAAGGCGCAGGAATAATAACTTCATCACCGGGATTTAAAAGCGCTTGGCATAAATTGTAACAACTTTGTTTGCCTCCTACAGAAACTAAAATTTGATTTAGCTCATAATGCAAACCATTATCATGATGAAATTTATTTTTAATTGCTTCTTTTAATTCAGGAATTCCATCTACTGCTGTATATTTAGTATAGCCACTTTCAATTGCTTGAATAGCCGCTAGTTTGATATGTTGAGGCGTATCAAAATCCGGTTCTCCTGTTCCTAGATTAATAATATCCAAGCCTTGAGCACGCATTTGGGTTGCTTTTGCCGCCACTGCTAGAGTGGGTGAAGGCTTTATTTTTTGTATACGCTTCGCTAAGGCGATATCCATTTATTAACTCCTGTGATTTAGCCTATAATATAGGACATGAAAAATATATTTAAAATTTATTCTAATTTTGAGCCAGCCGGTGATCAACCTACAGCAATCGCCTCCTTATTGGATGGTTTAAAATCTGGTTTGGCGAAACAGATTCTACTTGGTGTTACTGGCTCAGGTAAAACCTTTACTATTGCCCATGTTATTCAAGAGATGAAAAGGCCTACCTTAATTATGGCGCCTAATAAAACGCTTGCGGCTCAACTCTATGGCGAGTTTAAAACGTTCTTTCCTGATAATGCGGTTGAATACTTTGTTTCTTATTATGATTATTATCAACCTGAAGCTTATGTTCCTGCTTCAGATACCTTTATCGAAAAAGACTCATCTATTAATGAACATATTGAGCAAATGCGTTTATCCGCAACTAAAGCGCTTATAGAGCGCAAAGATGCAATTATTGTTGCAACGGTTTCTGCTATTTATGGTCTAGGTGATCCAGATTCTTATTTGCGTATGGTATTACATCTTTCACGTGGAGAACATATTAGTCAACGTAAAATTTTGACACGCCTTGCCGAAATGCAATACAAACGAAGTACAATGACTTTAGAACGAGGAGAGTTTAGAGTTCATGGTGATGTTATTGATATTTTTCCTGCCGACTCTGAAAAAGAGGCGCTTCGTATTGAGCTTTTTGATGAAGAAATTGAAAATATAGCGCGCTTTGATCCGCTTACTGGTGAGATTTTACAACGTTTACCACGAATTACCGTTTTTCCTAAAACACACTATGTTACTCCACGTGAGCGTATTTTAGAAACTATAGATTTAGTTAAAGAGGAGCTAGAACAGCGCCTAATTGAATTTAAAGACCACAATAAATTAGTCGAAGCACAACGCTTAGAACAACGTACTTATTTTGATATAGAAATGATGTTGGAATTAGGCTATTGCTCTGGAATAGAAAATTATTCACGCTATTTATCCAGACGTAACTCTGGAGAGGCACCCCCTACTTTATTTGATTATTTGCCTCCAGAGGCTTTATTAATTATTGATGAATCTCATGTCACTGTGCCTCAAATCGGTGGAATGTACCGGGGTGATCGAGCGAGAAAAGAGAATCTGGTGAATTATGGTTTTCGCCTCCCCTCTGCTTTAGATAACCGACCTTTACGCTTTGAGGAATTCGAAGAGCGCTCACCTCAAACAATTTATATTTCCGCAACACCAGGGCCTTATGAGCAAACCAAAGCAGACAATATTGCTGAGCAAGTAGTTCGACCTACAGGCTTAATTGATCCTGAGGTTGAAATAAGGCCAGTGCGCACACAGGTTGATGATCTTTTGTCAGAAATTAATCAAGTGATTAAAGAAAACGGTCGAATATTAGTCACTACTTTAACCAA
The DNA here is from genome assembly GCA_945952115.1 of uncultured Legionella sp. Classification (GTDB taxonomy): domain Bacteria; phylum Pseudomonadota; class Gammaproteobacteria; order Legionellales; family Legionellaceae; genus Legionella. The sequence goes on from CAMFHA010000026.1 coordinate 29,507, forward strand.
ACGCATGGCTGAAGACCTAACTGATTATCTAATGGAACATGGTATTAAAGTACGTTATTTACATTCAGATGTTGACACTGTAGAGCGAATGGAAATCATTCGAGATTTACGGCTTGGAGTCTTTGATGTTCTTGTAGGAATTAATTTATTACGAGAAGGTTTAGATATGCCAGAAGTCTCTTTGGTAGCTATTTTAGACGCTGATAAAGAAGGATTTTTGCGTTCTGAGCGCTCATTAATTCAAACGATCGGTCGTGCAGCTCGCAACATTAAAGGAAGAGCAATTTTATATGCTGATAAAATTACTGGCTCCATGCAAAGGGCTTTAGATGAAACCAATCGACGTCGTGAAAAACAGAAGGCATTTAATGAAGCGCATCATATTATCCCTAAAGGAATTAATAAATCCGTCAATGATATTATGGAGGCTTCCTCTTCTTTTGGGAAATTAAAAGTGGCAGAAAAAACAACTACTTACACTCATTTATCGCCCCAAGAGCTCACAAAACAACTTAATAAATTAGAGAAACAAATGTATCAACACGCTAAAAATATGGAATTTGAATTAGCAGCCAAGGTAAGAGATGAATATCTATTGCTTAAAGAACAACTGTTAAAAGTGTAACCCGACAGTCTTCGATTTTGAACCCTGAGGTTCAAGTGGAAAGCGGATGAATTGGTTCAGGTTTCCCACTTCAAAGTGGGCATGCTCAACACCAATTACAGGATGCTCTCCTGGCAGTGAGTATTGGTTCGAAAATCACTAGCCATCGGGTTAATTTAATTATAGCATTTTATAGTTAAATAAAACTAGTACATTTCCCACTAAGTTTTAGACACGGCGCATTTGAATGAGGCGAAGGAGTGTACACTAGTACATGACTGAAGCTGAGTGAGAAATGCTATAGTTAATTACAGGAGTAAAAATGACTTTTAATGCTGAACAGTTTATGAAAGAGAATCAACAAAAATTTGATTTACTTATAAAAACCGCCAAACAAAAAGCGATCTCACTGATCACTATTTGCGAAGATTATGATATCGACATCCACTACGCCCATTCTAAAAACAACAAGTATCATGATGATTGCTTTCTTGAGCTTCTACACTCTAGTGCGTATAAGGCTTATTGTGAAATCATTTTAGCACTACACGGTGATAATGATTTTAATAAAGACAAAGCAAAAGAATATTTTATTTACGCATACTGCCTTGCTTTTGATCGAGAGAACTATGAAAAAAAATCACAACCGGTTTTTAACCAAAATAATTTTATTGATTTTATGAATGAGCAATTTAATCAAGAAATAAAAAATGTATAGCCTAGTCCTAATAATTTGATTATAAACAATGAACCCGAAAAAGCTCATCA
>CAMFHA010000027.1 GCA_945952115.1 uncultured Legionella sp.
TCAATTATGATGCGTATGCTACTTTGTTATAGATACTTAATGAGGTCTGCTTAGAAGCCTAGTGTAATTTCCAGTCAAATCTTGGAGTGTTTTCATTCTCTTCATTAAAACTAATTAAGATATCTTCACCATCTGGAATCACTTTAAAGGACAAGAAATTATTACATAAGGTTTTCATCAAATCACTGTGAGCAAAACGAAGAAGCAGAGAGTTAATTTCATTATACTGACGAACAGTTGCTGCAACACTAAAAACGACTCCTAAAAACATTTTCAATCCATTAACCGTATAGCCACATTGTTTTATTGGCTCCGCTGTTAATTTTAAAAGAATTAGAAAAATAACAAAGCTCATAAGTCCTAAGGCTTTTTTATGGCCCGTTACTGTATAAATGTCTTGTACCTCTAGAACCTGTTGCTCTCGTTCTTGTTGTTTTGTCTTCCCTGAACTAAAAAAAATTCGTGAATAATTTTGATAAGCGCTTCGTTGCAGGTTAACATCGTCTGAACGATATAAATAAGAAGTAATTAAATCAACCACGCGAGTATTTAAGTTTTTTTCTCTAGACAAATAAGCAAGGGTTAGATCATAGAGTTCTCGTTGATGAAGGCTAACAATTTGCTGTTTAAAATAATTAGTTTTTACAGAAGAGATCATCATACCATCTACGTTTTGAATCCATACGCCGCATCCCCATGGGATGGATTGTGCTAAATGTTCTAATTCAGGCTTAGTCATGCGAATGATTTCATCTGCTGAAAAAATAATAGTATTAATAGTACATTGAAGTTTTATTGGATCGCTATTAGGTTTTTTTGAATTTATTTCTGAGTCATTAGTAGCATAGATATGAAAGTTATTTTCTTCTAGAATTAAAGTATCCAGTGCTACGTTTGAAGGAATAGCTGAAAGTAAAGTGATGTTAGGCAGATCAGGATTATATAGATGCTTTAACCCCAATTCATTGTTTTTAAGAATAAGGCGCTTAATCTGTGAAGGAAGGTGTGTTAATATCAATTGAAGCGATTCTAAACTTACTCCAGTAAAGCCGCTTCCTTCATAAACGTTGTCACTTAAATCTATAGTTTCTATCGATTCAGGAATGAATGGCAATGTACTCGCTAATTCTTGAGCAAAGGCACGATGATCGTCTTCATAACCACCACATAACAAGGCTCTTGATAGATCTAAAAAAGTACATTCTTTGGGCACCAATTGCATTGAGTCAGCTATCGATTCCTTTCGATTTAATTCTGGTTTATAACGCATACATGTACTCTAATTAACTTATCTTCTTTTCTTCATTAATGGATAAAATAACACTGTTTTCTTCAAAACTCTATGTTAGGATCGCATTGCTGTGTTATTAAGTTTTATTCTGAGAACCATCAGGAAGCTCACCAGTTACCATATAGTCTCCGATAGTTTTAAATTTACTTTCTTCAGCACTCATACATCCTGGTTGCTTTAAAGAAAAGCTCATAGCAGTAGGATTGCAAATCATTGCGCGAATTATTCTTTCACCTGAACCAGGCATTCCGGCATGCATCACTTTTTTATTATCGATGAATAATATATCTCCCTTTTTCCATAAACAAGAAGAATAATAAGTTCTCATAGTTTGGGCTAATTCTTTGACTTCTGTAGAAGAAAAGCAAGATGCAAGTTTAGGCGCATCAAAAGAGTGAGCTTTTTTATTTGCTAAATAACTTGCATATTTATTACGTAAAATTTTATATGAGTTATTAGGCGAATGAAAAAAAGCAATACACATAACGGCTAAAAATTCGATAGAATTAAATAATTTTGTAGGTAAGCGCCAAAAAAAACGATGCCAAAACCATTCTTTACCTTTGTAATCATTTATAAAGCATTTTCTTAATTCAGTGTTTAAATTAGCAAGTTCAAATAAATTCACTTGCAATGCTTTTTCTTTAGTTAAAGGATGTTCAAACACACTGGGCTTATACATTAAAATAAAACGATCCTGTCCCTCTCCTACTATAGGCAAATCAAAATGGTTGCATATTTTTTCGATTGTAGGAATATCCATTTTATAACGTTCAGCTACTTCTTGTACTAGCCATTTAGAAACAAAAAATGGGTTTTGTTCTAATTTTTCTTTTAATGAATTACTTAAGTGATCATATACTTTCTGTGTATTGATAATTCCTGTTTCGCCACCTAAAGTAGATGGTTCTTTACAATAAAAACAAATATAACCAGGAACATCAGGAGAGTAATAATTTTCTGTATGAAACCCTCCTAAATATAAGGTGCCTCCAGTTTTATATACTGAATTAGTATGCAACACATATTTTAAATCGCCGACAGGCACTCTGCCATTTTCTGACATAAATGCCTCACTTATCCCTTCTAATTGAGGAATGCTGAGTACTATTTTTTCAAATTGTTCATCAGAGCTAATATCAAATCCTCTTAATAAAACAGCTCCATATTTTGCCATGTCTACAATAATTTGATCGGCATTTTCAGTGAGAAACTCACTTAAAAATGTACTCGTTTTTATAGTTTCTGCTTCAATAACCAAAGGCATTTCTTTTTCATGTGATAAAACCAAACGCTCATCATCACGTAAAAACCGAGTTATTACTTTATTATATTGATGCATAATTGGATCCGTTTTTATTATTTTTGTCCTTTAAGATCAGTTAAGCTCAATCTGGATTAAATAGCAAGCTGCTCATCAATTGGCGCTTTAGGATGCGCACGAAATAACTTCGCACCACTCTAAGCGCTAATTGTGGAGGTTATTTCGTGTACATTCCTTATATTTTGATCTTATTTCAAAGAAGACATATCAATAACAAAACGATATTTTACATCGCCTTTAACTAAACGTTCAAAAGCTTCATTAATTTCTTGAACTTTGATTAATTCAATATCCGAAATAATTTGATGTTTAGCGCAAAAATCTAATACTTCTTGGGTTTCTTTGATTCCACCAATTAAAGAACCACTTACATTAAGTCGTTTCATAATCATAGGAAACATAGATATTTCAATAGGATCAGAAGGCAAGCCTACTAGAGTTAAGGCGCCATCATGCTTTAATGCATTCAGGTAAGGATTAACTTCATGTTTAGCGGAAACAGTATCTAAAATAAAATCATATTTATTTTCTACAGAGTGCATTGCTTTTTCATCAGTGGATAAAATAACATCATTTGCGCCCAACTCTTTAGCTGCCTGTATTTTATTAGAGGAGCTAGTAAAAACAGTAACATAGGCGCCCATGGCTTTTGCTAATTTAACTGCCATATGTCCTAAGCCACCAAGCCCCACAATACCAACAACACTACCAGCTTTTACTCCTGCTCTTTTTAAAGGGGAATAAGTAGTGATTCCAGCACAAAGTAAAGGAGCAGCTTTTGCTGGATCTAAAGATTCATCTACTTTTAAAACAAAATCTTCATCTACAACTAAATATTTAGAATAGCCACCATAGGTTAATCCACCCAAATGTTTATCTTCACCATTATAAGTCATCGTACTGCCTGTTTCACAAAATTGCTCTTCATGAATTGTGCAGTTGGAACAGTGTCGGCAAGAATCCACCATGCAACCTACACCTACTAAATCTCCCACAGAAAAATTTTTTACTTCTTTTCCAATAGAGCTTATACGACCAATGATTTCATGACCGGGTACCATAGGATACTGTGAACCACCCCAATCATTATTAATTTGATGTAAATCTGAATGACAAATACCACAATATAAAATATCAATCCCTACATCATGCCCGCCTACCTCTCTTCTTTTAAAAGAAAAACGCTCTAAAGGAGCATGAGCTTTATGTGTTGCGTAACCGATAGTTTCCATCTTTATTGTCCTTAATCTATTATAACTTTTATTAGAAACAAGCCTTACGAAAATTGAAAGGTTCATAAGTTCTGTAAGATTAATCTATCACATTTAAAAGAAAATTTATAAAACTTAGACTATGCTCAAATAAGAAATAAAGCATCGTCTATTAAGTTTTAGACAAGGCGTTTGCGAATAAATCAGAACTATACCCAAAATGTTTCAAGATGCGAGTTTTGGGTATATAGCTTTTTGAATAGATTGGCTTCATAAATCATAAGGATATGTGATATGAACCTCAAAAAAATCGAAGACTATTTTTTAGATAGAAAAAAAAGTGCGAATAACGACGAGTTTCAGTTAAAGCCTTTTAATAAGCATCGCAGTACGAGTAATTCTTTTATTTTAAAAAGATTACAACAAAAATTATCTTTTTCTCCCAAGCTAGTTTCTCCATCTCTTAAATTAAGAAAAGGAGATTTTGCAACAATAGCTCAATTAACAGAACAAAAAGCCAAAACAGTTCAGGAATCATTAATTACAGAACATTTAGAAGAAATAGACTCAATGGATTCATTGATCTCCTCTTTACCTAATAATCAGAAAAAAATAAGAAAATTTAGAGCTTATACCGTGGGTTATTCTTTAATAAGTAATTTACTTAATTGGAGTTTTTTTGCTAAAAATCCCAATAAATCATTCAAAAAACCATTTAAAAATAAAGAGAATTTTTTAACAGAAAAAATATCAATAGTAAAAAAAACATATACTAAAAAACTTTATCCGCAAACTAAAATAGAGAAAAGAAGATTAGCTCACATAAAAAGAAAAGCTAAAAATAGTTTTACTAATCCTTTGATACAAAAAGCACCTTTAGTAATTAGTAAAAAACTCTTACCGCTTCGTACGCGTTTAAGTATTTGCCTTTTGAAATTATCAAAAAAATACAAACGATTAATTAATAAAAAACATAATTTATTAAGAAAAAAACGATTATTAAATAAAATTCGTAAAAAACATCGAAAAAAAATTGAATATAATCAACATTATTTCTTTTCTCAGAAAAAAAATAATTGGATTAGTCCACAAACTTTAATTCAAAAGGAAGATATACGTACAGTAATCTCAAAAAAATGTAGATTTTAAGAGAGCTTGTGCCTAAGGCATAGGAGAGATTGGTTTTGATTGAAACTGCTTAGTTAGATAATCGATTCCATCACCAATAGCTCCTATAATAACTCGAGTTTAGCTATTTTCCCAAAACCCGTTCGCCCTGAAGAGCGTGCGAAGCACGCGTCTCGAAGGGGTCTTAAGAGTTACTTCGATTTTCGTTTAGTATAATAAGATAGCTTGCTCTAATCCTTGAATATCAAGGCATTTAGATAAATGCTCGAAAGAAAGCATTAACTCTTTGATCTACCAGCTCACTTTAGCCGCTTAGAAAACCCTTCGCACGCTCCTCAGGGCGAACGAGTTTCGATAAAATGGCTAAATTCGAGAAGAACTAAATAGATACAAATTTAATTTAAGAGAATTCTTTTTGTAATTGAACCTAAATGAAAATATAATGAAATATAACGCTCCAAGAAAAATTATGCTATACCTAATCTATAAGCCAAAAAACAATCCAACCTGAATAAAAAATATATGATCTCAGCAACTGATGAATATAGATTACAAGGCATTGGCCAACTACTTGTCCTTGAAAAACTTTTAGAGAAAGATAAAGCCATAGAATTATATAAATTGGCTACAGTAGAAAAAATTTCTTTAGTCCAGTATCTTGTTAAAAACCAGATTTTATCTGCAGAGCAAATTGCGCTTACAGCAGCTCAAAGTTTTGGTGTTTCAATGATGGATCTAGATTGTATCGAAGTAGATTCTATTCCTGCGAGCCTAGTCAATGAAAAGTTAATAAAACGTCATTGCATGGTGCCTCTATATAGTCATAGTAACAATTTATATCTAGCCACTGATGATCCGAGTAAACAAGCCTCTCTTAAAGAAATTCAATTTCATACTGGCCTTAATACACATGCTATCGTAGTTGAGACAGATAAATTAATGTTATTAATAGAGCAATTATTAACAGCTAAAGAAAGTCAAGGTTTATCAGAATATGTAGATGATAATACTGATCTTGAAGGCTTTGAAATTTCTAATGAAGAAGAACAAGAAAATGAAATCGCTACTGTTAGTGACGATGCGCCTATTGTTAAATTTGTTAATAAAATATTATTAGAGGCAATTAAAAAAGGAGCTTCTGATATCCATTTCGAACCTTATGAAAAAGAATACCGCATTCGTTATCGACAAGATGGTATTTTACATGAAGTAGCCACTCCTCCAGTGAGCCTATCCACACGAATAACGGCTCGTATTAAAGTGATGTCTAATCTTGATATTTCAGAACGGCGTATTCCTCAAGATGGTGGTTTTAAAATGAAACTATCAAAAACACGTTCTATTGATTTTAGAGTAAGCACCTGCCCTACTACTAATGGCGAAAAAGTAGTAATGCGAATTTTAGATCCTGGCTCTACCAAATTAGGAATTGAAGCGCTAGGTTTTAATCTTTTGCAAAAAGAATTATTTTTAAAAGCTATTCAAAGACCTCAAGGAATGATTTTGGTAACAGGTCCAACTGGAAGCGGAAAAACCGTTAGTCTTTATACTGCACTAAATATTTTAAACACCTGTGAGGTTAATATTTCCACAGCTGAAGATCCTGTAGAAATTAAAGTACCAGGTATCAATCAAGTTCATATAAATCCTAAAGCAGGACTTACTTTTTCTAATGCTTTACGCTCTTTTTTACGTCAAGATCCTGACATTATTATGGTTGGAGAGATAAGAGATTTAGAAACTGCTGAAATTGCTGTTAAAGCTGCTCAAACAGGGCATTTAGTTTTATCCACATTACATACAAATAGTGCAGCTGAAACCTTAAATAGATTAGTTAATATGGGAGTTCCCACGTTTAATATTGCGAGTTCAGTTACTATTATTATTGCACAAAGACTTGCCAGAAAATTATGTGAAAGTTGTAAAACTCTTAGAAATGATTTTACTAATCAAAGTTTAATTGAACTCGGTTTTTCTGAGGCGGATCTCTCTAATATTAAACTCTATAAACCTTGTGGTTGTAATCAATGCGCTGGAGGCTATAGAGGACGAATAGGATTGTATGAAGTTCTTCAAATGACTAAAAAACTTGGTCAAATGATTATGAACGGTGCAAATTCTATAGAACTTTTAAAAGAAGCTCAAGCTGAAGGCATGATAACCATTTATCAATCTGGATTAGAAAAAGTAAAACAAGGTATAACGACCATTGAAGAGATTAATAGAGTAACTGTTGAATAAAACTATGGAAAAAAAGCATGTAAATACAAGTCCTATAATTACCTTTCATTACGAAGCAATAAATAAATCAGGCCAAAAAATGATGGGAGATATTGAGGCACGAAGTTTAGCAATAGCTAAGGCTGATTTACGTAAGCAAGGTCTGGTTGTTAGTAAAATTACCAAGAAAAGAAAACCTCTTTTTGATAAAAAAAATAAAAAAATTACTTCTGCTGATATTACTGTCTTTAGTAGGCAATTAGCGACTATGATTCAATCAGGAATACCTCTGGTTCAATCATTTGATATCGTTGCCAAAGGCCAAAGTAATAAGCGAATGAAAAACCTATTAGATCAAGTAAAAACAGATATCGAAACAGGTTTGACGCTCGCTGAGGCTTTGGGCAAGCAGCCTCAATATTTTAATGATCTTTTTTGTAATTTAGTAGATGCCGGCGAAAAATCAGGTACATTAGATATAATGCTTGATAAAGTGGCAAGTTATAAAGAAAAAATTGAAACGATAAAAAAGAAAATAAAAAAGGCGCTTACATACCCAATGGCAGTTATTGCTGTAGCCATTATTGTAACTACAGGTTTATTAGTTTTTGTGGTGCCTCAATTTGAATCTTTATTTAAAGGTTTTGGTGCTGATTTACCTGGAATGACTAAGGCTGTTGTTTCTATGTCTAAATTTATGCAAGCCTACTGGTATTATATTTTCGGGATCATTGGAGCTGCCATATTTGGTTTTATTTATATGAAAAACCGTTCATTAGAATTTGCCCAAGGAATTGATAAGGTTCTTTTAAAAGCTCCTATTGTTGGACCTATCTTAGAAAAAGCAGCTATAGCTCGTTTTACTAGAACTTTATCTATTACTTTTGCCGCAGGTTTGCCTTTAGTTGATGCCTTGAAGGCAGTGGCAGGAGCTACGGGAAATATTATTTTTGCTAAAGCAACGGATAAAATTAAGGAAGAAGTATCTACCGGACAACAAATGAATATTGCTATGGAAAATACCCATTTGTTCCCCAACATGGTGATTCAAATGGTAGCCATTGGAGAAGAATCAGGCGCTTTAGAAAAAATGCTTGGAAAAGTAGCTGATTTTTATGAAGAAGAAGTAGATGCTGCTGTAGATTCCTTGAGTAGTTTGCTTGAGCCTATTATCATGTCTATTTTAGGGATTTTAGTAGGCGGCTTGGTCATTGCGATGTATATGCCTATCTTTAAACTGGGTACTGCTGTTTAATTAAGGAAATAAATGCTTGAACAATTAATCATAGAATGCCCTTGGTTTCTTTACCTAATGATTGGACTTTTTTCTTTATGCATTGGAAGTTTGCTTAATGTTATAATTTATCGACTTCCTTTAATGTTAGAAAAAGAATGGAGAGATCAATGTTGTGAATTATTAACATTAGAAAATAAGGAACAATATCCTGCAATTAATTTATTTTTCCCTCGTTCTTTTTGTCCTAAATGTAAAACACCAATTAAAGCGTGGCAAAATATTCCTATTCTTAGTTATTTAATACTTCGTGGTGCTTGTTATTATTGCAAATCCCCTATTCCTCTACGTTATCCTCTAATTGAGTTTGTGACGCTGCTTCTTTCTCTTTATGCTTGCTGGCATTTTGGTTTCACTTCACAACTTCTTTTTGCTTTATTAGCATTATGGTTATTAATCCCTTTATTTTTTATTGATTTAGACCATCAATTACTACCTGATAATTTAACGCTTAGTCTTCTGTGGTTAGGATTAATTGCTAATAGTTTTTCTTTATTTACTCCCCTATCTAATGCGGTATTAAGTGCTGCAGGAGCTTACCTCTTCCTATGGTTTTTTATTAAAATTTTTTATCTTATTACTGGAAAAATTGGAATGGGTAATGGTGATTTTAAGCTTTTTGCAGCATTTGGAGCTTGGTTTGGCTGGACGTCATTACCACTGATTATTTTATTTGCTTCCTTTAGTGGTGCGTTCATAGGTATAACTTATTTAACAATAAATAAAAAGTCAAAAGACACCCTCATTCCATTTGGACCTTTTCTTTGCGTTGCAGGATTAATCTATTTATTTCAGGGGCCTAACATTATTTATTGGTATTTGCATCGATTGTGGTAATTATCATTATTATAATGAATTGAATTTAATAAGTTAGAGAGATTTAACCAACTCTTATTCATTGGTGCTTAGCCTCTTTTATAACTATTATCAATAAGCTGTAATTTTATAGTTTTTAGGTACGCCCTTATTGGGATGCAAATACTTTATCGATTTTATTTTTATTATGCTCAGCCTAATACGGTGCTATAATATAATCAATGTGACTAAAAATCATATTATCATGACTAAAAAATCATTAGATCTAAAGTTTTCCAAAAGTAATCTAAGCTTTCATTCTGATATTGCTACGATTAAAACTATAATTAAAGATTTTAAGAAATCCCAATCAGGATTCATCGCTGAGTTTACGGAAGACGATGAAGCTGAAATTGGTCGAGGCACAAGCTACGATGTATTCAATGAGGGTAATAAAGTAACTATTGAGTCATTTAAGAAATCTTTAAGTGAAAAGGGTGTTGTAGATGTTAATTTACAAAATAAAATCCTTTGTATGGTGCTACAAAACAGAGCTGGGCTTCAATATCCAATAGGTAATATTGTCAATAATTTGTTCTTAAATAACAATTATAAGCTCCTAATGAATCAGGACTACGGATTGGCCATTGAGGTAAATAGCAATAAAAAAGTAACATTGGTCTTCAATGGTATTTGGGAGGATTATACTAAAAACCCTAGAGAACCTGCAATTTCAGTTAAAGCTTCTGTTGCTATTAGCTCTGATGAAGTAGCAATAAGTAATTTTACAATCACTCAATTATCAGAGAGTCCAGTAGCGAGTGAATCTTATCAGTTTTTGAAAGATAATCAGCAAAATATCCTAGAAAAAATTATATCGCACATTAAGCAATTCTTTGGTTTTAATGATGAATTTAAACTAGAAGAAAATAATGATGAAAATATCTCTTGGTCACTAAATAAACTATAATATGCTAAGATAAACGAAATTAATAAAAGAAAACAAGCAGTAGCTTAGTTTTTAAGGGATATTATTTTGAAATCCCCTTTTTTTTCATTTCTTCTTGCTATGCCAGCGTTTAACAATGATACTAAAATTATTTGAAAAATAATGAGTGTTTATGTTGATTGATAAAGTAATTTGTGTGGGTAAAAATTATCTTGATCATGCTAAAGAGTTAGGCGATCCTGTACCAGAAAAACCTATCATATTCTTGAAGCCGGCAAGCGCACTTAAGCAAGCTTTATCCTGGAATGAGTTATTAACTTTAGAATTCCCACCAGATGAGATGGCTGTACAACCAGAATGTGAAATTGCCATTCGGTTGGCATGTGATCTATATAAAATATCGCTTGAAGAAACTAAAAATACCATTTCAGATATCACTCTTGGCTTGGATATGACTTTAAGAACAAGGCAATCTAAATTAAAAGAGCAAGGACATCCGTGGACAACCGCAAAAGTGTTTAAAGATTCTGCTGTATTAGGCCCATGGATACCCTATCAACAATTTTTAAATTATATGGATATACCTTTTCAAGCAACAACTGATGGCACTTTAAAACAATGTGCAAGAGGCAAAGAGATGATGATGAAACCAGAGGACTTATTGGTTTATATTAGTAATTATTTTCCATTAAAACGGGGAGACATCATTTATACAGGCACACCTGCAGGTGTATTTTCAATTACAAAGCATTCAGTTGTTAGGCTACAATGGGGCACATCATCATTACGATGTTACATGGAAATAAAATTATCTATTTAAAAAGAAATGTGATGAGCTATAACATTATCAAAGCACGCGAAGAGCACTTAGACGAACTAATTCTACTATTGTTTGATACAGGTTATTATAAGCAAGCTGCCGTAAATAACAAATTAAACCTGTCATCAGCGGAATTTCATAAGGAACAAACGCTGAAACCTTTTCTTAAACATACATATATTTTAACCAATGACAAAGACGTTATGGGTTTTTATATAGCAGTTACAAAGAAAGAACTAAATGAAATTAATCAATCTATACAAAATTGGTATTACGATGATAAAGATTTAATGAGTGTTATAAAAAAAATTGAATCTTACTATAATCAAGAATCCACGGAAAATGAATTAATTGCGCTGAATGCAGCTATTCATCCTAAATATCGTGACCAACATTTTTATCAATTAATTAAAAATCATCGTGATGAATTAGCCAGAAAACAAAAATGTACTAGAATTATTTTTGTTGTTTGGCGTTCAAATCCTGCCCATATTATTTTTAAAGAGCATTATGGAGCAGAGTATTTGGGTGTGATTGATTGTAAATTTCTTTCTATTCATGATCAATTATTGAAGGGGATTTTCACAGTAGAATAAAATTAGTTATCATTCACGAGGTATGTAAATATTCCTGCTGTCTTTCCCTCCTTCGCGGGAAAGACAGCAGGAATATTTACAAAGGGTCTGAACGATTACAATATTTTTATGCATGTGAGGATCTAAGCAGAAAGTTGGATGTTTCTCGCCTAGATCTCCGTATAGCCTGGTAGTTCTTCGTCTTTTAAACCATAGATTTTATTAGAAGACATTATCGAAGAACGGTTTACATTGCAGCCCAAATGCCTAAAAGCCGAATCTTTCCAACTAATATAGCCAGGTAATTGCTCCAAAATATCCATTAGATTTCTAACCTAAATAAGGAGACCATGCTGGTTCTTGTACATCACCCTCTCGAGCTGGTAACCGAATTCTAATTCGACCATCTACTGAAACAATACCTAAAACGCCTTTATCTTGATAGTGAGTAGCATATAAAACTAATCGACTATTTGGCGATACAGAAGGCGACTCATCCATACCAGAAAAAGTTAAGCTGGCAATAGGCCCACCATTAGCATTTTGTATACCTATATTAAAATTTCTATCATCACGATGTAACATCACAATATTTTTCATATCAGGCGTATAAGATGCGCGAGCATTATAATTACCTTCAAAAGTTAATCGAGTTACTTGGCCACTTGCCAAAGATAAGCGATAGACTTGAGGAGAACCACCTCGGCCAGAAGTAAATAATAAATTTTGACCATCAGGAGAAAAGCGTGGCTCTGTATCAATTGCATCACCAAAAGTTAATTGCTTCATAGTACCACTGCTTACATCTACGCTATAAATTTTAGGGGTTCCACTTTTTGATAAAACCACTGCAAGCTGGCGTCCATCAGGTGACCAAGCCGGAGCGCCATTAATTCCAGGAAAACTAGTAATTAAACGACGTTGGCCTGTTTCAACTGAAACTGTAAAAATTTGTGCTCTCTTTTTTTCAAAAGATACATAAGAAATCGCTTTGCCGTTTGGTGCCCAAGAAGGTGACATAATAGGTTCAGAAGACACTAACAGGCTTTGAGGATTATGGCCATCCGCATCGGCGACTTCTAATGAGTAACGAGTTTGACCTCGCCCTCTTTGGACTGAAATATAAGCGATACGAGTAGAAAAAATTCCACGTTCACCAGTTAGTTTTTGATACACTTCATCACTAATATGATGTGCTAGAGTTCTAATTTGTGTTTCATTAACTTTATAAGTCTTCGTTAATAAAACGGCACCATTAGCTGCGGCATCATTTAAAGTAAAGGATACTTCATAATAACCATTAATTCGATTTACTCTTCCCGATACAAGACTATCCGCACCTAATTGTTTTAAGGTAGCAATAGACGCATTAGCATTCGGACCTTGAGGACCAGAAATAATTTTAAATTGTCCTGATAAAATAAAATCATTTTCAATGACATGAGCTATTTCTTGAGAGGTATTATCTGAACCAAATGAGTTAATCGCTATAGGTAATGCTGAGTTAATACCTTGTGTTAATTCTAAATCTAAGGCAAAGGCCTGAGGTATAAAATTTAATATAATTAATAAAAAGAACGCGAGAATTCGATTCATCACGAGTTTTACCCCCTAATTTGTTCTGGACGAACGGTTAAACTAATATCACGAAACATATTAAATGTTTCTGAATCTGTTGGTACTGGAAGTGGAGATGCTTTATAAATTGCTGTTTGGGCCGATCTATCAAGCAGCGCATCACCACTACTTCGAGTTAATGATACTTCTAATACGGCTCCATTTGGTGCGAGACGTATTCTAAATTGGCTAGATAAGGAGCTATCAATATTATCTGGTAAGATCCAATTACGACCAATAGCATTCACAATTAATGCCTTGTATTTATCCACTTCACCAGCAATACGTGCTTGCTTTTCTGCCTGTGCTGCGGCAGCTTGTTGTTTTGCAGCTGCTTCTTCTTGTTGTTTTCGTTCTAAATCCGCTTTGGCTTGTGCCGCACGAGCTTTTTCGGCTTTAGCTTCTTCAGCCAGCTTTTTTTCTTTTTCTAATTGTTCAGCTTTGGCTTTTTCTTCAGCCTTTTTTTTATTTAATTCTGCTAATTTTTTAACTTCTTGCTCATGTTGCTTTACCAGTTGCTCTTTTTGTTTTTTAAGCTCTTCAATTCGCTTTGCTTCACGAGCTTTTTGCTCTGCTAATTCTTTTAAATGTTTTTTTTCTTCTTCAACTTGTTTCTTGCGTGCAATAGCAATTCTATTTGCTTCTTCTTTTAATTTAGCTAATTGTTTTTGTTCTTGTATTCTTTGCTGTTTTGCCGCTTCAAGTTGCTGATTCAATGCTCTTTGACGATTCAATTCAGCTTGTTTTTGTTGTGCTCTTTCTTGCTTTAAACGATTAACAGTTTCCATGACTTGTTTATTATCTATACTTACCGCCTTTACAATCTCTGGCTTAGCCGCCGAGGCCATAGGCAACTCCATACCTGGAGAATTAATTACTTCTTTCGTTAATACGGGTCGCTGACCAGAGGTATCCGTTAGTAAAAGAATTAATAGAATAGCGTGTAGAGCAATGGCTGAAAATAAGGCTTTTTTGTAACTTGAGCTAGTAATCATGCTTGACTCCCAGAGTCAATATTTTCTGAATCAGTTAATAATCCTACTTGTTCAGCACCTGCTTGTTTCAATAATGCCATTGCTTGCACTACTTTACCGTAAGGAACGCCTTGATCTCCTTTTACTAGAACATTTAGTTTTTGTCCTGCTTGTTTTGCTAACTCTAATTCAGCAGCAACACGAACAACTAGCGCTTGAGGTTCTATAGGATCTGCAGGAGTACTGCTGATATTTAAAAAATAAGTTCCTTGCTGATTAACAGATACAATAATAGGCTCTCTTTCAGTGGTTTTTAATGTTTCACTTGCGGCTTTAGGTAAATCAACAGTAACTCCTTGGCTTAGCATAGGCGCGGTAATCATAAAAATTACTAATAAAACTAACATTACATCAATATAAGGAACTACATTGATTTCAGAAATAGGACGTTCGCGCTTGGTTTTTGATCGAAGCATGTTAACTATTATCCTCTTGCAGCATTGGATGTTTGCTGTTCTATTAAAGAAATTAATTCTTCTTGAAATACATCATATTTATTTAATAAGTCATTAGCACGCGTTGAATAACGATTATAAGCAATAACAGCCGGTATCGCTGTAAATAGTCCCAATGCGGTTGCTACAAGCGCTTCAGAAATACCTGGTGCTACCATGGCTATCGTCGCTTGTTGCGCTTGACCTAATGCTTGGAAAGAAGTCATGATACCCCATACAGTCCCAAACAACCCTACATAAGGCGAAATTGAGCCCACAGAAGCAAAAAAAGGTAAATGTTGTTCTAATTTCTCAGCTTCTTTAGCATGACTAATCTGCATCACACGTTGGATCGGTTCAATAATTACGTTGCCCTGTTTACGAGCACGTACAAATTCTCTAAATCCTGCATGAAAAATAGCAGCTATCCCCTGCTTTTCTTCATTATTATTATCTACATCGGCATACAGTTTACTTAAATCTCCACTATCCCAGAAGCGACGAGTAAATGAATCAGTTAATTGTTTTTTTCGATTAAAGAACCAGGCTCTTTGGAATATTAAAGTCCATGAAATGATCGATGTAACAAGAAGCAACAACATCACTGTCTTAACGACCAGTCCTGCTTGCATGAAATACATCAATACGTTTGCTTGATTCCCCACTTTTATCTCCAATGTTCTGTTGATAGTCTTATTAAGCCCGAGCTTGATTAACTTTTCATTATATCGGGTAATCGTCTTGGCTTTAAGTCTTTATTTACACAAACCACTTTAACTGAAGCTTCGCAGATAAGCTGATTGTGTTGATTTATTATTTTTTGTTCAAAAACAAGGCTGCATGATTTGATCTCTTTAATAATTGAAGTGATTGTTAGCAAATCATCTAACCGTGCTGGCGCTTTATATTTAATATTCAATTCATTTATAGCAAATAATATTTCTAATTCATTAAGCTGACTAAGAAATAAGTTATAAGCTCTTAACATTTCTGTTCGTGATCGTTCTAAATAGCATAAGTAATTGGCATGATATACTATTCCCATAAAATCAACATCTTCAGTGTAAATGCGTACAGTATTTATATGAGTTTTTATATTCATTATTGTTCAGCAAGATGGAGACCAAAATGTTCATAAGCTCTTGTAGTGGCTATTCTACCCCGTGGAGTGCGCATAAGGAATCCTTGTTGTATTAAAAATGGCTCAAGAACATCTTCTATCGTTCCTTTTTCTTCTCCAATGGCTGCTGCAATACTTTCCACACCCACAGGACCACCTTGAAAATTTTCAATAACTGCTAGTAATAATTTTCTATCCATCAAATCAAAACCATGGTGATCAACTTCTAGCATCTCTAGAGCTTTTTGAGCTATATCAATTGAAATAATGCCTCTGCCTTTTACTTCTGCATAATCTCTTACTCGTCTAAGTAGGCGATTAGCGATGCGTGGAGTACCTCTTGAGCGTCTGGCAATTTCTTTTGCTCCATCAGATTCTGTTGGCACATTTAATAATTGAGCAGAGCGGCTTACAATTTTAGTTAATGCATCCGTGGAATAGTATTCTAGACGTTGAACAATGCCAAATCGGTCACGTAAAGGTGAAGTTAAAGAACCTGCTCTAGTTGTAGCACCGATTAAAGTAAAAGGAGGTAGCTCTAATTTAATAGAACGTGCTGCTGGCCCCTCTCCAATCATAATATCTAATTTATAGTCTTCCATGGCTGGATAAAGAATCTCTTCAATCACAGGACTTAAGCGATGAATTTCATCAATAAAAAGTACATCGTGAGGCTGCAGGTTAGTTAAAATTGCAGCGATATCTCCTGGTCTTTCTATAACAGGACCTGAAGTTTGTCTAATATTAACCTCCATTTCATGAGCAATAATATTAGCCAAAGTTGTTTTTCCTAAACCTGGTGGTCCAAAAATAAGTACATGATCTAAAGCATCATTTCTTTTTTTAGCAGCATCAATAAAGATTTGCATTTGAGTGCTTACTGCTTCTTGCCCAATGTATTCTTTTAAGCTTAAAGGACGAATTGCTCTATCTATGGCTTCTTCAGAAAGAATACTTTGACTACTGATTAGGCGATCACTTTCAAGCATGAAATCTCTGAATAATTATTTAATATAAAAAATAGTTTAACATAGGTTTTTTAATATACCCAAAATGTTTCAAGATGCGATAAACAAAAATCTATCGGAAGTCGGATACGGTAACTCTGGAAATCCGGTTGAGTCCACATATGACGCTATTAACGATTACAATTAATTTGGATATTCCAACGTTTGTAGCCAAGATAATTAGATAATAAAAAAGCAAATGACAATAAACAGGTGAAATAGAGAGATTTGGTGAGATACATTGATAGTGCAATAACATTAGCGATTGACCACAACAACCAGCATTCAACCCAACAGTTTATCATCATCCATTGAGCAACTAAATTAAGTGATGTATTTAACGCATCTAACTTTATTGTGGTGGAATTGGTAAAACAAGAAATATAAATCTCCGATAAAGTGATTGGATTTAGACTTAATGTCGCCTACGAATGTAGATCATGTTTTATTTTTATTAGTGCTTTTAAACTTGTAACCCTATGCCTTCATTTGATCTATTTTTTTTACACCGGCACCAACTGCCGACGTACCCGCTGGCGCGTACCAAAGACAAGGTGATAAACCAACATAGCGGGTATCCATTTCAGAACATAAGCAACGCTTACGATCTACTGCTTAAAAAAATTATCATTGTTAGAAAAACCAGTATCTTAGTGTTTCTCAAGACAAAAAGGTACAAGGAATTACCAACAATGACACCAGAAATTATATCAGTTATCGCTGTATTTGCATGCGCATTTAATCGTCCAACATGGAAATGAGCAAGCGGGTCTGCATCATAAAACATCGATCGATTTGGTCAAAGCGATTTTCAAAGCCTGTAAATTGTGATGACTTGGTAAAAATCGTTGAGCAAGATGTAGCGTTAATATTAGATCAGCTTACAATGGCTGCCTAAGCGCTCTATTTTAAATCACGTTGGCATTGTTCACGTTCCGAAATGGATACCCGCTATGTTGGTTTATCACTCTGTCTTTAGTGCGTGCCAGCGGGTACGTCGGCAGTTAGTTCCAGTGTAAAAAAATAGATCAAATTTTGTGGTGATTCTGGGTTTGAATTAGTTCAAATCAGATTAAGCTGCAAGTGCGTAGTCTTCAAAAAAGGCCAAAGTCCAATATGATCTTTCAAGATAAATAGACCTGAAATAAGTCATTAAGATAGTTTTTAACTCCATTTTTTCGTCAAATTCGCTTTTGGCTCAGATCTGTAATTTAATCCAAGTATGGAAATGTATTTTAAATCGGCACTTTATCTCAGATAGCAGAAAAAGTTACGATCTTTAGTCCCAGACCTCTAACGATTACTTCTTTCTTGCCCCCCCCCAATATCGAGGTAGAAAAGTCTTTTAATGGGGGAATTGACCGAGTTAAGACATTTTTTTAATGAAGAGACTGGGATTTTTAGTAAGTCCTGTTAATATTTTTTTTCTTTACTTTCAACATAATCCATTACCAATTTTCTGGCGCGAAAAATTCTTGAACGCACTGTGCCAATAGGACAATGCATTCTTTGTGCAATAGTCTCATAAGTTTGACCTTCAAAAATATGCATCCCATAGCAAAGACGTAAATCTTCAGAGAGTTTTGCAACAGCTAACTCCACTAAATCACCTAGTTCTAGATTCATCAATTGAGATTCAGGAGAAGAATATCCTATAAAGGATTGTTCATTAGCAAATTGTGTTTCAGAATCTAAACGTAGTGTTAATGTGCGAAAATAATTTTTAACTGTATTTTGTACAATACGGTACATCCAGGTAGAAAACTCAGAATCATTTTTAAATTCTGAAAGATGACGAAAAATTTTTAATAAAACTTCTTGTACTAAATCATTTACATAAGCATGGTCATTAACATAGAAATAGACTATTTGTTGTATTTTTTTATGATAACGACTTAATAAAATATTATAAGCATCAATATTCCCTTCTTGAGCTAAATGTACTAATTGAAGATCTGTTAAAACAGAGTAGTTATTCATAATAGATTCCATTAATTATGAATTAAATTTAATTGCCAAATCTACTGTACTGATTCACTGATTTTGGCAATCATGATAGTTTTAGGCTCTCATTACTATTTTTGTCAAGATCATTAACAGAATTTTTATTTTTTTGCTGATTCGGTGGATACTTGCTTTCTAATCTATCTACTTTTTCCTTGATGTCTTTTAATTGAGAACGCATAACGCCCAGCATATCTAAAGCTATTTGACATTTTTTTTCATTATTATTAGCATGTACTAAATCATGCAATTTAGAATTCAATGGGTTATTTTTCCCCCCAGGCATCAAACAAGATGTAAAAAATTTAAAATCATTATCATTCTTAAGATTATATTTTCTATTATCACACGAAATAATAAATGCATTTGAGTTAGAAGTGTCTTCAAAAATAAATCTATTTCCAGGAGTAGATGACGGCTTAAACCACTTGAACATTTGTTTAAAAATTGTTTGTGCGTCCTCATATACTTTTGTAATCTCATCTTGCTCTTCTCTATACTTAGAGTATTTCTTTTTCATTAATTTACTATTATTCATAGCGATCTCTCTAGATATATAAACCTAAAAAAGCAGTTAGCCATCACGAAGAATCAGTAATAATCACTTTCATTACAATTCCACTGTCTTTTTAGCCCCTTATTATTACATTATATACTAATTTTTTACTGATTTTAGATGTAAAAGGCGTAGTTGATGTGCAGATAATTGATCATTAAATAAAATAATTAGTTTATTTTTCTTTAATTGAGAAAATCGTAGCAATTGAAAAAGAGGATTGTGGATAAGAATAATCAAAGAATCATAAGATTGTTCATGGCCATCGGTGTTAATTAACAGCCATTCTTTTCCTTTAATTTTTATTGCATTAAGCTCTGGATGAGGTTTCCCGTCAAGATATTGGTTTTTTAATTGAAATAAAAGAATACTAATTAAAATTAGTTTGATCACTATATCGAGTGAAGAGTTATAAATAAATAATAAGCTTAATAAACCAATAAGTGCCAAAAAACGTCTATAAATTTTGGAATAAGCTGGATTAACTATAACGTCTAATAAAGTAAACAATTTCAGCCAAATCCTTATCATGTGGTTCTTCATGCCCCATTAACCAAGCAAATAATTCAGGATCGGTATATTCTAATAAGGCATTAAATTGAACTATTTGTTGTTGATTAAGCAAATCTAAACCTTTTTCTAAAAAACGATGTAAAATAAGATCTAGTTCCAGCATTCCACGTCGGCAATGCCAGCTTAATCGAGCTCTTTCTTGAGTAGTTAGCATTTTAACCCCTTTAATTCTATGAAGCAGATGATACACTAGCGGTTTTCAATTAAGCAAGAATCACTATCATGAATATCCATTTAATTAACTCTCGCCAATACACAACCTTTGCTACTATTAATGAAGAGTTAGCTCTGGATCCACAGAAAAATTATCTTTTTGATTTATCTTATTTAGGAATTTTAGAGGTGAATGGTGATAAAGCCAGTGATTTTTTGCAAGGACAATTAACTGCCGATATTTCTAAAGTAAATGATATTCAAATGATTCAATCAGCTCAATGCAATTTAAAAGGTAGAATTTTGGCCTTAATGGATATTATTAATTGGAGGGGGCTTAAATTAATTCTACCTCAAGATATTTTGGAATCCACGCGAACCTCGCTTAATAAAACCGCCCCACTTTCTAAAGTGAATATTAAAGAAGAAAAGCAATATACAATTTTTGGAGTTTATTTACAAAATCCTCAAGATTTAATACCTGACTCAGTTTATTTGCCTCAAGAACTTTACGCAAAAGCAGAAAGTGCTTCTTTTTGTTATTATCATTTAGGGCATGGTTTTTATATTTTTATAATAGACAAAAATTTAGGCTCTCAATTTAGTAAACCTTTTGCAGAAAAAAATCAGCTTCTTGGCTCCTTAACCTGGCATAGCCTGCGATTAAAGCAAGGAGAATTAACTATTTATCCAGAAAGTAGAGGTTTATTTCTACCTCATCGTTTAGATTTGCATCAGACCTCTTATTTAAGCTTTGATAAGGGATGTTATAAAGGACAGGAAATTATTGCGCGTACTCATTACAGAGCAACGCTTAAACATCATTTAGGGATTTATTTGATTAATACAGACGAATCATTATTTTCAGGACAAAAATTTTTTAACAAGGATAAATCTATTGAGTTAGGTGAGTTGATTGATTTCAGCTATCTAGGAGCAAAACAATATCTTGTTGCTATTTCTTTATTTAAAAATGCACCTTTAGTAGGAGTTTTTGAGAATACTAGTTCAATAGTACAATTGTAACGTTCACGTTATGTGAGCATTTAGCTACTTTTTTTTCATTTAATTTGGGCCACATAGGCTTTCCTATAAGAGAGCCGAAAGATCCTTCATTCACAGAAGGATTCTCTCGCTTTTCGCAGAACGATACAAACATTAACATAAGCTGTAAAAGCTTACATAGATAACCGAAGTGATACTTCAGGAAATTGAGTATTAAAAAAATATTGAAAATTTTCATCTTCACTACTTAATCTTTCTAGATCATGCCGAGTTAATGGTTTATCTGGATCGCCGTTATGCAGATACTTACCATCACTTCCAGGTATATAACCTTTAGTATCCAACCAATTCGCATAAATCTTGGTAAACAGATCGTTAAGCTCTTGGCTCTTAGGAAGACCTTCTAAATCTAATTCGACATGTAACTTTCCATCTTCTTCTACACTAACTTTGGGTTTTAGCATAGGGAGAGCAAGGTTGGCGAGCTCATCTAATTTCGGTGGAGTAGGTTGAGAAGATAATTGACGAACTTGCTCAAATATTTGGTGTTGTAAATTATTTACAGTGAAATTTTCAAATCTAATACGTTTGGTTTTTCCGGTTTCAAAATCTTCTTTTTCATATATAGTTATACCTGCAGTTTGTAGATCGGCATATATAGCTTCAGCAAATTGAACGTAAGCACCTAGCATCTGTTGCATAGCGATCTTCCATTCACTATTATAAGCAGCCGTTTCTGTATTAGATATCTGCTCTCCCGCCTTTCGAGCTTGATCCATCGGACTTCCAACAATTTCGCCTTTTTCATTTTTAAGAGACACTTTATTAATAGAGTCTTGTATCTTTTTTTGGTAGCTTATTTGTCGTAAACTTTCTTGATATTGAAATTCCTTCATCGCATCATTATATGCAGCCAGCTGATCTTCATAGGCTTTCTGTTTAGTTATTTCTTCCAATTGCTTTTTAAAAGCATTAAAATCGGATGTTATTTCACGTTTACTTTTTCCCATATTAGCTCTCTTTAAACCATTTTTGATTAAATTTATACTCATTAGTACTATCATAACACAAAAGCCATGGAAAATCATCCCAGTCACTTAATACATAGCGTTGTAGTTGAGCATTATTTAATTCATAAGAACTTAAACCTGGTTTATGCGTATGCCCATGAATTAAAATACGCGTATTACATTGCTGCATGTGTCCTAGTACCGCATCATTATCTACATCCATTTCTATCATTGCTTTTTGACTATTTTGACTTACTTCTCGTGCTTTATTTACTAATTTTAAGCGAAGGGTCAATGGTAATTGTAAAAAAAACCATGAAAATAGAGAGTTACGCGTCAATTTACGAAAACGTTGGTGGGACTTGTCTTTAGTACAATAACGATCCCCGTGAGCTAACAATACTGTTTCATTGCCGAGCTTAATTAAGCTAGGTTCTGGTAAAATAGTCCATCCTGCTAATTGAGCAAAATCTTTGCCTAATAAAAAGTCTCTATTTCCATGCATATAAAATAATTCAATATTCAGTCGCGTTAATTCTTGCAATTGCTGCGCTATACCTCTGCTCCATAGATCGATTGAATCATCACCCGGCCAAACATGAAAAAAATCACCTAAAATATATATTTTTTTTATAGGTTTTGTTTTACACCAAGCAATAAATTGATTAAATCGTTCTTGAATATCATTTCGTTTAGGATGCAAATGTAAATCTGAAATAAAAACAACATCAATCATATAGGCTCAATAACAATATGTTCATTAATTAAATAAATTTGGCAGGGCCCAGCAATAGGCTCAATAGCATCACTTACGCGATAAAAACCAGCAATGGATACTAATTCAGCTTCAAGACTTTGACAAAAAATACGCGCATTTAGATCGCCTGAAATCCCAGCTAATGCTCGGCCTCTTAGCACACCATAAATGTGAATATTACCATCAGATAATAATTCGGCGCCAGCACTAACTGATGCAGTAATAATGAGATCATTTCCTTTAGCAACTATTTGCTGACCTGAGCGAACAGGACTAGTAATTAATTTTGATTTAGTTATTTCTTGAGAAGAAGTGTCTTTTGTTGCTCCTATTATTGGTCTATCTTGAGTGGAGGAAGCATTTAATATTGCTAAACCATGGCATTGAGCTAAAGTATCTTGTATTGGATTACCACCTTGTATTGCTACAGGAACCATTCCATACTCATGAACTATCTTGCACAATGCTTGTAAATCCAGTTCTAAATGGTTGACACAAGATAAATCAAATACGATAGGTGCTTTATCAAATAATTTAGGCGCTTTAGATACTGTATCAGCGCATTGCTGTTTAAAAAGTTCTTGATCAATAATGAGCACTTGTAAAACAGTAAAAGTATAAAGTCGCCCTTTTAACTTAAATGCTTGAGATTTTGCTATATTTTCAGCCATAAGTTGATATCCATTAATGATATTTTTGTTTATACTAGCATGTGAAAACCAATAACAGAAGGATAACAAAGTGGATAAAAGATGGTTTGAACAATATCAAGAACATGTTCCACATGAAATTGACTCGAGTCGTTATTTATCCTTGGTTTCATTATTTAATGAATCTTGTCATCAATATGCTCATCGCGTAGCTTACTCCAATTTTGGAACCGAGATCACTTATAAGCAACTAGACAAATTATCTAGGGATTTTGCTGCTTATTTACAACAACTAGGATTGAAACAAGGCACTCGCATAGCAATTATGATGCCTAATGTTCTTCAATACCCTATCGCCTTATTTGCTATTTTAAGAGCAGGTTATGTTGTCGTGAATACTAATCCTTTATATACCTGCGATGAAGTGATTCATCAAATGAATGATTCTGGAGCGGAGGTTATTATTGTTTTAGCTAACTTTGCTTCAACTGTAGAACGCTCGTTACCTTTTATGCCAGCCATTAAGCATGTTATTGTTACTCAAGTTGGCGATTTATTTCCTGCCTTTAAAAAATTTATTGTCAATTTTGTTCTTAAGCATGTAAAAAAAATGGTACCAAGCTACCATATTCCTCACGCAGTATCTTTTAACTATGCATTACAAGAAGGAAGTGAATCAGTTTTGCATCATGTTGACTTAAATCACGACAGCATTGCCTTTCTTCAATATACTGGTGGAACAACGGGTGTTGCCAAAGGAGCCATTTTAACGCATGGAAATTTAATAGCCAATGTAATGCAAGCTTATGTTTGGATTGCTCCATTAGGTGTCAGCGAAGAAGATATTATTGTTACTGCCCTACCTCTTTATCATATCTTTTCTTTAACCGCTAATTGTTTGACCTTTTTAAAGGTAGGAGCTAAAAATGTCCTGATCACCAATCCTCGGGATATCAATCGTTTTATTGATGAAATAAAAAATATTGGCTTTACAGCACTTACTGGAGTCAATACTTTATACAATTTATTGTTAAATAGCCCAAGATTTAAAGAAATTGACTTTAGTAAACTAAAACTTTCTTTATCAGGGGGCATGGCTTTGCAAAAAAGTGTCTCCTTGCGTTGGCATGAAATGACGCATACTCGTGTACTAGAAGCTTATGGGTTAACTGAAACAAGCCCTGCAGCAACCATCAATCCTATGTATCTCGAAGGATACAATGGAAGCATAGGTCTCCCTCTTCCATCAACTGATGTTTCTATTCGAGATGATGACGGAAAAGAAGTTCCGATAGGTACAAGTGGTGAATTATGTATAAAAGGACCTCAAGTTATGGCTGGTTATTGGAATCGTCCTGATGAAACTAAATTAGTATTTACCGAAGATGGCTTTTTAAAAACGGGCGATATCGCCAAAATGGATGAAGAAGGTTACATTTATTTAGTAGATCGAAAAAAAGATATGATTGTAGTTTCAGGGTTTAATGTCTATCCAAATGAAGTAGAGCAAGTAATTGGAATGCATCCAGGAGTTTTAGAGGTTGGTATTGTGGGAATTACTGATGCAGAATCAGGAGAGCGAGTTAAAGCCTGTATTGTTAAAAAAGATCCTAACTTAACTAGCGAAGAAATTATCACCCATTGCCGTGAACATTTAGCGGCATATAAAGTCCCTAAAATTGTCGAGTTTTTTAATGAGTTACCCAAAACGAATGTAGGAAAAATTTTACGTAGGGCATTAAAAGATGATAAAAACGTGACTGAAGTTGTTTGATTATACTCGGTCACGTGGGATATAGAATCTTAGAAAAGTTCAATTATATACTGATCAATCAGGCTTCTAACAATTACTTACAGGGTAAACGTCTAAACGTAGATTATAAATCCAAAACACCTGTATTCTGCGCTTTATGCGCAGAATCTTCATGGCCGTCTGCTGTAGCACGTGAGCAACAGAGACGCTTTTAGTGCTCAAAATTTAGCTGCAATTACTTAATTGCCACATAATGCGAGCAGTAGCTCCCCAAATAAATTCACTATGCCCCATAAACTGTAGGCTTTTAAATTTAAATCCTTCACGATCTACTGTAATTTCTTGATAGTTTTTTGGATCTTGTATATGAGACAGCGGCAGTTTAATTAAAACGGAAACCTCTAATGTATTAAGATGATAAGGATTAATAGATTCAATACTAGCGAACCAAGGATGAATAATTGCTCCCAATAAAGTGCGCTCTATAGTAAGCTCTTTAATCAGGCTAACTCGAGATGGCTCTATTCCAAGCTCTTCATTTAATTCTCTTAACGCAGTGGCATATAAATTCGCATCACCATTTTCCCAAACACCTCCTGGAAAACAAACTTCTCCAGGATGATGCTTCAAATGTTCACTACGCTTAGTTAAGATTATAGAATCACTTGAACGTTCATAAAGAACAATCACACCAGAATGCACGAAATGTTTTATTTTATTTAAGTCCATTAAGAATTGCGTTTATTTTAATATAACATTCACGATATTCGTCTTCACAAACAGAGTCAATAACCAGCCCTCCTCCTGCGGCTAAATACAAATAATTATTTTTAGCCATAAGTGTACGAATAGCAATATTACTATCGAAACGACCATGACGAGAGAAATAGGCGATGCTCCCACAATAAATTCCTCGTCCATAAGGCTCCAATTCATTAATAATTCGCATCGATTCTAATTTTGGTGCTCCAGTGATTGAACCACCAGGAAAACAAGATAAAAAAAGATCAATGAGTGGTATTTCCGGCAAATATTGAGCTTTAATATCACTGACTAAATGGTGAATAGATTTATAACTTTGAATTTCGAATAATTGTTCTACACATACACTTCCTGGTTGAGCTATTTTTCCTAGATCATTTCGCAAGAGATCTACAATCATTACATGTTCAGCACGATTTTTTGCGCAAGCAATGAGTTCTGATTTTAATTGTTCATCCTCAATCGGATCATTCGAACGCTTCATTGTTCCTTTTATTGGAGAACTTAATAATGTTCCTTTTTCTTGCAATAAAAAACGCTCTGGTGAAAAACTTAAAATATCTTCATTATCCAGATGTAAATAAGCAGCAAAAGGAACTTTATTCTGTTTACAAATTTGGTGATACATTGCCCAACTATCCCCTATATATTGAGCCTCAAAAGCCTGAGTAAAATTAGCTTGATAGCATCGCCCTTGCTTTAATGCTTCTTTAATAGAGAGAAAAGAAGATTCATAATCTTCTTTTAACATTAAGGGCTTAAAATTCCTTGTCAATTTAAACTCTTTATAACAAGGTTTTTTTTTCCATAAATCAATCACTTCTAATAGCCGCTCTTGAGATTGTATATTCTGGTTTTCAGCATATAAAAACACTTTTTTTAACTGATGATCAACACAAATTCCCCAATCATAAAATCCTAAATTTAATAAAGGAAGATCATTTAATAAGGAATAAGAAGTTGAATTAATGCCAAGTAGCTTTGCTCCAAGATCATAAGAAAAATAACCAATAGCGCCACCTTGAAAAGGTAAGTGTAATGAAGAGTTGTGGGGGGATAGCTTCTCACGTAAATAATTGATCCCATCAGATAAATTAGCTGCATCAGCAGGTATAAGTAGGCGCTCATAAGGGTAAGCAGAAAGGATATCATAACGTCCGTGTTGGCGATCAGCACTTTCTAAAAGAACAAAACCTGGCAAGTGAGATAAATTTTGATAGCAGCCATGCAGATCAATGGAATAGTCTAATTCGATTACTTGTTTACTTTGCAAAATAATACCTATAGTCAATATTTTTTCGTAAATCTGTTTCATTTAAAACTGACATTAATTTAACTCTAATTTACTAGTTTTTAAAGAAAATAATGAGTATGCTATTGGGCATGTGTTGTTGACAAGGAGCCATGTAATGACAACAGTAGCTCAATTTGCAGTAACTTATACTCAATTTTTAAATGAACAAGGTGAACTAGTTACGCAATTACCACCAATTGCAAAAGATCAAGCGGCACTAAAAAAACTCTATGAAATAATGGTTCTTACCCGAACATTTGATAAAAAAGCCATTGCACTGCAAAGAACGGGAAAAATGGGGACTTATGCGCCTATTAATGGTCAAGAAGCGATCTCAACGGCTATTGGTCATGCAATGAAGCCTGAAGATGTTTTGATCCCTTATTATAGAGATTATGCAGCTCAATTTCAGCGTGGTGTCACGATGGCAGAAATCCTTTCTTTTTGGGGAGGAGATGAGCGTGGCAGCAATTACAGTTGTAAGTCTAAAGATTTACCTATTTGTGTACCTATTGCTTCACAGTGTTTACATGCTGCTGGAGTAGCTTTTGCCTTTAAATACCGAAAACAAGCCTCTGTTGCTGTAGTTACTATCGGAGAAGGAGGAACATCTGAGGGTGATTTTTATGAAGCAATAAATGTAGCTGGAGCATGGAAACTACCTGTGGTTTTTGTGGTTAATAATAATCAATGGGCTATTTCGGTTCCAAGAGACAAGCAAACAGCGACACAAACTATTGCACAAAAAGCAATCGCAGCAGGTTTTTTAGGACAGCAAGTCGATGGAAATGATGTTCTAGCTCTACGGCAAGTACTTGGTGATGCAATAGAAAAAGCACGTCTTGGTGAGGGACCTACTTTAATAGAAGCCTTAAGCTATCGCCTTAGTGATCATACTACAGCAGATGATGCAACGCGCTATCAGCCAGCTAATGAAGTGGATTTAGCTCGGCCTAAAGAACCCATTGCACGGTTCAAACATTTTTTAATGCAACAAAAAATTTGGACTGCTGACGATGAAGAACAACTAGTTATGAAATCTTCTGAACAAGTAGAAAACGCCGTTCATGACTACTTAAATACTCCTCCTCAATCTGTCACTAGTATTTTTGATTATCATTATGCGGAGTTACCCGAATACTTAATTGTACAACGCGCCATTGCTATAGAGGAAGCCACTCATGCCTGATATTACTTTAATTGAAGCAGTTACCCAGGCTTTAGCATATGAACTTGCGCATGACGAAGATGTTGTTGTTTTTGGCGAAGATGTGGGTAAAAATGGCGGAGTGTTTCGTGCTACAGTTGGATTACAAGAGCGATTTGGTGAGAATCGAGTATTTGATAGTCCTTTAGCAGAATCAATGATTGCAGGACTTGCTATTGGTATGTCGACACAAGGTTTAAAGCCGGTAGCAGAATTTCAATTTATGGGTTTCATCTATCCAGCTATGAATCAAATCATTTCGCATGCTGCGCGAATGAGAAATCGAACCAGAGGTCGTTTGCATTGTCCTCTTGTATTTCGTGCCCCATTTGGCGGAGGTATTAGAGCACCAGAACATCATTCAGAAAGTACCGAAGCTCTATTTGCACACATTCCTGGGCTACAAGTTGTGATTCCATCCTCTCCTAAACGTGCTTATGGTTTATTGCTTGCTGCAATACGTAATCCTGATCCTGTTATTTTTCTAGAGCCTAAAAGAATTTATCGATTAGTAAAACAACCTGTAGCTGATGATGGCCAAGCATTACCATTGGGCAAATGTTTTACTTTACAAGAAGGCGATGATCTTACTTTGGTAAGCTGGGGAGCAAGTATGCATGAAACCTTGCAAGCCGCAAAGCAATTAAGTGATGAGGGTGTTTCCTGTGAAGTAATTGATGTAGCCACTATAAAACCACTCGATATTGACACTATTTTAGCATCAGTAGAAAAAACAGGCCGCTGTGTGATTGTACATGAAGGAGCAAAAACTTGTGGTGTAGGAGCAGAAATATCTGCTCAAATTATGGAACAATGTATGAGTGATTTAGTAGCTCCAGTACAACGTGTAACGGGTTATGATACAGTAATGCCCTATTTTCAACTTGAAAAACAATATATACCTAGTGTCACTCGTATCAAAAACAGTGTTCTAAGCATAATGGAGTAATAATGAATATTTTTAATTTACCTGATTTAGGTGAAGGATTACCTGACGCTGAAATTCATGAGTGGTTTGTCAAAGAAGGCGAACAAGTTAAAGCAGATCAACCTCTTGTTGCCATGGAAACAGCTAAAGCGGTAGTGGATGTGCCTTGCCCACAAAGTGGAACAATCTCTAAACTGTTTGGAAAGCCTGGTGATGTAATTAAAACAGGTGAACCTCTTGTAGCTTTTGAAGCAAATACTAGTGCTAAATCTTCTGATAAAGGGACTGTGGTTGGCAATTTGGAAGAAAGCACCGAATTATTTGAAGATAATTTTACTATTGGCGTACAAAACAATTCAAAACACCGTATAAAAGCAACTCCAGCAGTAAAATTATTAGCTAAAAAATTGGGAGTTGATTTAAATACAATTAAACCCAGTGGAGAACATGGCGTTATTACTCAACATGATGTTCAAGCACAAGCTGAAAAAAATGCACTTCCTCCTTTAGGTTTTGAGCCTTTACGAGGCGTACGACGTGCCATGCTGCATAGCATGGTGCAATCGCATGCTGAAGTTGTGCCTGTGAGTATTTTTGACGAAGCAGATATTCATACTTGGAAAGAAAGCAGTGATATTACTGCCCGCCTAATTCAAGCTATTATAGAGGCATGCAAAATTGAGCCTTCGCTTAATGCTTGGTTTGATACGCAACATGCTGCTCGCCAATGTTTTAATGAGGTTCATTTAGGTATTGCTATGGACAATGAAGATGGTTTGTTTGTCCCTGTAATTCATGATGCAGCTAAATACTCAAGCAATGAACTAAGACAAATCATTAATGACTTTAAAAAATCAGTAGGTGATCGAACAATCAGCACTGATAAATTAAAAGGCGCAACCATTACTTTATCTAATTTTGGTAAATTTGCTGGCCGCTTCGCAAGTCCAATCATTGTACCGCCCATGGTGTGTATCATTGCAGTAGGTCGACTGTATAAGTCCATTGTTATTAATAGCAAAGGTGCATTTGAAGCACATAATACTCTTCCTTTATCACTAAGTTTTGATCATCGAGCAGTAACTGGTGGTGAAGCCACTCGCTTTTTAGGTGTCTTGATTGAATCGCTACAACAAAGTTAGTAATCTTATACTCGAGCTTAGCCATTTTTCTTCAAAGCCGTTCGTCCTGAGCCACCTAAACTCTTCGGATAAAATGGCTAAACTCGAGGAGAATACACATGAGTTTTTATGTCATTTCGACATGCTCAAAAACAGTGAAATCAAGCAATTAGAAACAGATTCTTAGATTAAAACAGAATATTTTCAAAGATATACCCAAGAAACTTCAAAATACTAAGTTTTCAATAACTGAAAATTGTCAT
>CAMFHA010000028.1 GCA_945952115.1 uncultured Legionella sp.
TAAAGCGCGGAACGTAGGCGTTTTGGATTTATAATGTACGTTTAGATGCGTTTACTCTGATTATCAATAACAGTTTCCGAAGAAGTCTAATGAAAGAATTAATAACTGGAGACACCACCAGCTAAAGCTTGATAAACCAGAACAAGTGTATTTAGTTGTTCTGTTTTTGCTTGAATAGCTGTTATTTTTGCTTTATCAAGCGTAATTCGTGCATTCAATGCAGAACGTTGATCTTGATAACCTGCTTTATAACGGGAGAGCACAATGCGGTAGCCTCGCAAGCTAGCATGATAGGCTTTTAATTGATATTCATAAGCCTCCTTTGCTTTTTTATAATTGGTTAAACTGCTATCAACATCAGCTAAGGCGGCTCGTAAAGTTTGGATATAATTATAATATTCAGCTTTAACTTCTGATTTGGCTGCTTGAATTTGTTGATAAAAAACGCCATTAAAAATAGGCATGACTGCCGCGACCTGCGCTATCCCCAAGCCAGTGGTCAATTTTAGTAAATGTACTAATTCTACCGAAGAACCTCCTAGTAATCCTGTTAAAGAAATTTGTGGAAAAAAACGTGCGTAAGCTAAACCTAAATGAGCATCAGATATCACTAAATTTTCTTTAGCAATCATTAAATCAGGACGATATTCTAATACATTAGCAGGTAGATGAGCTGGAATTAAATGATCTGTATTGAGTGAATAAATCGTTCTATATTTGAATACAACTTGATGCTTGCTTCCTGTTAATACTTGCAAAGTAGACTCAACCTGACTAATACTTGCTTGTAAATTAGCACTGGTTGCTTGGTTATTGGCTATATCCTGATCAATAGTCGATAGCGTATAATAATCGCTAGCTCCAGTTTTATAGCGTACTGCTTCTAAATACCGTAGTTTTTTTAAATTGCCAATTAATTGTTCTTGTTCAATCAGTTGTTGTTTTTGTCCTAAAAAAGAAAAATAAGCACCTACTGTTTGACCAATAACACTCAAATTCAAAGCCATATAAATAGCCTTTTGCTTATCTAAACTAGCTTTAGATAAACGCGTATTATTAATATTTTCTAAAATATTTAGGGAGTATTTAGGAACAAAACCAGCATAAGCTCCGTCAATCTTGAGGTTATTAACTCGTCCTAAAGCAGAATTTGTCAAAGATCCTTGAGGATTAATATTAGAATCCCATCCTTTTACCAAGAAACCATTTACTGATCCATCTACCGTAGGTAACCACGCATTATATGCTGCTTTCAACAGAGCCTGAGCTTGGAGTATATTAGCTTGAGCTGCTAAAATTTGACTATTATTTTTTAAGACTCTTTTCATTAAGTTATTTAATACTGGGTCATGCATTTTTTCCCACCATGCTATTTGACCTAATTGAGCGCGTGTTATTGTTGTTTGAGAGAGTAAAATTTTCTTTTGCGGTGATTCGGAGCTAGTACATGCACTAAGTAGCATAATAATACTAAGGCTTACTATCCTATTTAAAATTGATTTCATATTTAATCCAAGGTAGTCCGAAATACTTTGCTAGTTAACAAAACAAGTATAAAAGCAATCAATAAAATAGGAATAATATTAGGTAAGACTTGAAGCATTCCATTCCCTTTCAGCATAATTCCTCGAGTAATCCGCATAAAATAGGTCATTGGTAAACAAGCTCCAATGACTTGTGCCCATTGCGGCATACCATAAAATGAAAATATATAACCTGATAAAAACATAGAAGGCAATTGATAAAAAACACTTAATTGCATCGCTTGCATGGGGGTTTTTGCAATAGTAGAAAAAATCATTCCAACCATCAAATTAGCAATAATAAAAGGAGCAGCAGAAAGATAAAGTAAGATTAAACTTCCTTGAATAGGTATATGAATAAGAATTTTACTAAAAATTAGCACGCTCGTTAATTGTAAATAGCCTAAAACCACATAAGGAATAATTTTTCCTAAAATAATTTCTGTCGGTAACAAGGGAGTGCTTAATAATAACTCCATAGTCCCCGTTTCAAATTCTGAGGTAATTGCAGTAGAGGTTAACATTACCATTGTTAGAGTTAACAAAACTCCTATTAAACCAGGGACAATATTAAATGCGCTGATGTTAGTTTCGTTATATAAACGATGAATAATATAATCTACACTTCTTTTAAACGAATTTATTGGCGCAACATCAAGGCTTTTTTCTGTAAACTGATGTAATGATAAATTTAAAATAGCCTCCACATGACCTAAGGCCCCTGCACTACTTCCAGGATCTGAGCCATCAATTTCCACCATGAATTGCGGCTGATCACCGCGAATATATTTTCGAGTAAATTCAGCAGGAATAGTTATGGCAAAGCTCAATTTCCCTGTATCTAATTTTTGCTTAATTGCCTCCACATTATTACTAGTGTCAATAATATTGAAATATCTAGAAGTATTTAAATTGGCAATGAACGTACGAGTAAGCGGTGTCTGATCAAAGTTTATAATCGCTGTGGGAAGATTTTTAGGATCTAAATTAATTGCATAACCAAAAAGAATGAGTAACATAATTGGTAAAAGGACTAACATCGCAATCGTACCCCGATCACGAATAATTAAAGTAAACTCTTTAAGAATTAAACCCTTAATTCGTTGTAATGATAATTTATGCCACATTACTGCATCAATCCAATAAAAACTTCTTCAAAACTGGGTGTTACCTCTTTAAAACTAAATTTTTTTTCTTTTTGTTGTAAAGCATCTAAACTCTTTAAATTAGAGGAAGAGATACGTAGATCATTATTTACTATAGAAGCCAGTAAGTCAGGATAATTTTGATTAATAAGTTGTACTAATTCATTTTGCTTCTCAATATTAGTATCAATTAAAATTAATGTCTTAACCTTTGAAAAAGGGATTAATTCTTTAGTTGGACCTGAATACAATAGCTTGCCTAAATTAATGTAGGCTAAATCCGTACATTTTTCTGCTTCATCCATATAATGTGTGGTTACAAGAATAGTAGTTCCATCGCGTCGGCATAGTTTATGCAAATAATCCCAAAAATCTTTACGTGCTTTGGGATCTACACCTGCGGTAGGTTCATCCAAAAAAAGTAATGAAGGTTGATGTAATAAAGAACAACCTAGGGTCATTCTTTGTTTCCAACCGCCCGATAAATTGCCTGCTTTAATCTCTTTATAGGACACAAGTTCTAAATCCGTCATCACTTTTTTGATAGCCTCTTGAGGATTAGGAATTTGGTAAATATGAGCAAAAAACTGAAAATTTTCATAAACAGTTAAACCGTTATATAAAGAAAATTTCTGAGGCATATAACCAATATGAGTTTTAATTTCATCTTGCTGGGTTCTAATATCATAGCCTAAGCATCGACCACTACCGTCTGTTAGCTTAAGAAGTCCACATATCATGCGAATAGTGGTAGTTTTTCCACTCCCATTAGAACCAAGAAATCCAAAAATAGATCCCTTTTTAACCTTTAATGAAATATTATCAACTACCACTTTATTATCAAATGATTTAGTCAGTCCATTAATTTCAATCGCATAGTCTGTCATGAAATTATTTCCAGACTAACAGGAAGCCCGAGATGAATTTTATTCAAATTAGGCTTATCAAGTCGTGCTTCAACACGAAATACTAAATTATAACTGTCTTCTCGAGAATAAATTATAGGAGGAGTATATTGAGCTATTTTGGAAATATAATTAATGACTCCTTCTCCCAGAGCCTCATCACCACTATAAAATTTTATTTTATTATTTAATGCAATAGTTTTTAATTTAGGCTCAGGAATAAAAAAAATAAGCTTAATATGTTCTGGTGTTAAAAGAGATAAAATAGGTTGTCCACTTTGCACATATTCTTCTTGAAAAAAATAAGTATCAAAAATAATTCCTTTTTGTTGAGAAAAACCTTCTTTACGTGAACGCTCCCATTGCTTTTCTTGTGTATTGATCCCGCTGCTTTTGAGTTGAGCATCCATTGCAGCTAATTTATTTTTATCTATTTCTAAATCTTTTTTTGCTAGTTCTAAATCGTTTTGGCTTGCAGCATCTTGTCGATGCATTTTGATGATACGTTGATAATTATGCTCATCATAGGTTAATTGGTTGATTAGTTCCTCTCGTTGTTCTTTTATATTATCTTGAGTCAATTGACTCATCGAAATAATAAAATCATCATTAGCTTGTTCAACTTTAAATAAAAATTGATCTTGTTCAACAGGCTGTCCTCGACTTACTTCTAGTTGACTTAAACGTCCAGGATAACTACTAGAAATATAAACAAGATCCGCATCAATATATCCATTGTAACGATGAGAGTCATCTTCACAAGAAGCTAACATTATAATTAAACAAAAAAGAATAATTTGACGCATTGATTTTATCTAACTATTTAAGTTTAAACCTAAGCATACCGACAAGAGAATAAAATGGGAATACCTCTTGCTGAGCGATAAGCTAAAATATACTCTATACAGATTCAAATCATTCTATCGATGATAGGACTATGCCAACATCACCAAAAAAAATGTACCATTTAAATGAATATAAAGTACTAGATTACTTTATGGTTCATGTAGATTTAGAAATTAATCTAGCTCAATCTCCTGAATGCTCTAGAGCAACACTGACTATTAAACCTAATGCTGAACTGCAAGATTTATCAGATGATTTATATCTTGATGGTGAATTAATGCATCTTACTTCACTAAAGTTAAATGGAAAAACTCTAAATATAGACGATTATCTATTAACAGAAGATGCTTTAATAATAAAAAATGTTCCTAAAGATAGAGAATTTTATATTGAAACTTGTTCTATTTTAAGCCAAAGCACTGACTTATTTGGTTTATACAAAACTGATGATATTTATTTAGTCAAAGCAGAGACAGAAGGATTAAGACGAGTATTTTTTTGCATTGATCGGCCAGATAATTTAGCTACCTATACTACTAGGATAATAGCCAATAAAAAACAATATCCTGTTCTTCTTTCTAATGGTCAATTAGTAGCTAAAAACGAGCTTTTAGAAGATCTGCATTCTGTAACATGGCACGATGCTTTACCTAAGCCAAGTTATTTATTTGCCTTAGTTGCTGGAAATTTAAATTATTCTGCTAGTCATTTTAAAAGAAGAAATAGACGTGATTTACCTATTGAATTTTATGTTTCATCACTGGACATTATCAAATGCCAATTTGCTCAAGAAGTACTAAAAAAAGCGATTGCATGGGATGAAGAAGTCTTTAATTTAGACT
The DNA here is from genome assembly GCA_945952115.1 of uncultured Legionella sp. GTDB lineage: Bacteria > Pseudomonadota > Gammaproteobacteria > Legionellales > Legionellaceae > Legionella. The sequence goes on from CAMFHA010000028.1 coordinate 5,262, forward strand.
GTGAACTGTCACAACATATGGTTGCTGGTGTAGATAAATATGCTTCAGGTGCTTCAGAACCAACAGGATTAAATTTATTTAATACAGAAAATCTTTTTGCCACGCCACAAACCAAAACTGACTTAGGAATGTTACGAGTTCTTGAAGTAGTCGCTCATGAATTTTTTCATTATTGGACTGGTAATCGCGTCACTATTCGTGATTGGTTCAATTTAACATTTAAAGAAGGGCTTACAACATTTCGTGCTGCGATGTTTTGTGAAGATATTTTTGGAACTGATATAGCACGTTTAATTAATGGTAAAAATTTAGATGAACGAGCTCCAAGACAAGGTAGTTATACTGCTGTACGCAGTTTATACACTACCGCAGCTTATGAAAAAGGAGCTGATATTTTTCGAATGATGATGCTTGTAATTGGCAAAGAACTATTATTTAAAAGCCTTTGCGATTTTCTAAAAGAGCATGATGGAAAAGCAGTAACAATTGAAGAATTACTTGATTATTTAACCCGTGCTACTAGTATCGATATGCATGATTTTTTACCTTGGTTTACTGAACCAGGAATACCTCATTTAACTGTTCAAGAGCAGTATGATGAAGAAAAAAAACAATATCAGCTGAACATTAAAACTCTCAATGTAAATACTAAACCGATTCCTATACTGATGGGGCTACTCGATAGCTCAGGAAATGAGCTCATCGAAGAGCGTCTACTCCTTGTTAATAATTCAAATATAAGCTTTCATTTCTCAAATATAATGACGCGCCCTATCCCTTCATTATTGCGTAGTTTTTCAGCGCCTATTTATTTAGATCATACTTTAAGTAATGAAGATTTATTAGTGCTGATTCAATATGATTCTAATTTATATAATCGCTGTGAAGCAGTCAAAAAACTAATATTAAATTTAGTCAGAGCCTATTGCTCTGATCAAATAATTAATTATCCTCAAGGCTTATTTTCGACTTATCGTTCACTATTGCAAGATAAAAAATTAGAACCTTGGATTTTAGCTGAACTCTTAACAATTAGTAGTGAAGAAGAGCTAATCGCTAGTATGGATCAACCTCAATTTGAATTATTAGCTAAAGCACGTCAGGATATTCAAAAAAAAATTGCTTATGAGTTGCAAAAAGATTGGGATATTTTACTGCACCGCATAAATAATTATTTACCTAATCCTAAACCTCAGTTTGATTTATTTGATATAGAAGATGCAGGTATGCGGCGTCTAAAAGAAGTATATTATTCTTATCTTCAACATATTGATTTCCATGCTACTCAACATGCTCTAATAAAACAATTTAAAAATAAATTAACCAGTAATATGACTGAAACAATTTCTTCTTTAAGTCTTTTAGCTGCAATGGGTTGTGAAGAGGCGTTAGATGAAGCTTTAAATCAATTTTATACTTGTTGGAAAGAAGACACTCATGCAATTAACTACTGGTTTAGACTTCAAGCTTCAATTCATTCGCCTACAGTAGTTTCTAGAGTGCAGTTATTATTAGATCACCCTGCTTTTGATATTTTAAACCCCAATAAAATTTACTCTTTATTAGGTAATTTTATTATTAATCCTTATGGCTTTCATAATAACTCTGGAGATGGATATAAATTAGTTGCTAAATTAATATTAATACTTGATAAATTAAACCCTCCTTTAGCTGCAAATTTAGTTCAGAAGTTCATTGGCTGGAAAAAATATAATGAACAACGCAAACAATTCATACTCAACTATTTAATACTAATAGAAAAAGAAGCTTGTTCTATTGATGTTAAGAATGGAGCAAAAAAAATGATTAATATTGAATAATAGTAAGACTCACGTCAATCTTGAGCCGAGCCGTCCATTAACTTTAAGTTTTACTTGATAATACCTAAACTCAACGAGCCGAGGTATCTAAGAAGAAAACTCGTCTGATGTGATTTAATGGATTTGGACATTTCAGATAAGAGATAATAATCTTAACTGGAATGTCCAAATCCATTAAATCACATCAACTTCCCATGGGTTAAGAAACTCTACACCTGTTTCTTTAAAATCTTTAATATTTCTTGTTACTACTATCAGACCATGAACTAACTGACCACATCATTGTATCCTGGATGGCTAAAACATGGCGCTATATTACATATTGAAAGCTGCTTGTACCTCTGGTTCTTCTGAAGTCTCGTGGACTTCAGTTTCCTCGAATCCCTCAGCTATTCCATGAATATTCAACTGAGATAATTTACTTTTATACTGTTCAAAAGAACCAAAGAAATCCATATCTAAATTAATTTTATCACTTTTAAGATCATTACTATAAGAATTAAGAAGCTCAATAGCATTTCCTTTATCATCCAGAGTTAATTTTTTAACTACTTCTTTTCCTCCTAATATTACATAAATCATGGTACATAAATCTTGGTTATCTTTATTTTTTTTAAGTTCATCAATAATTTTAAGTTCATCAATAATAAGAAAGCAAGCTCCAGCAAAAGTAAACGTAGCAAATTGATAACTACAAACTCTTAATGCCTCTGTTAATATTTCTGGAGTTACCTGTTTGGACTCTTTCAATCGTTCTATAACAAAAGGAGTAAGAAGAAAATCAATAGTTTTTTCTTTATAAGAATCAGAAACATAGGTGTTTATATGGTTTTTAATGGCATTAGTCTCATTAAGATTTACTGGATTTTTCTTTAAATTTTCCAGCCATTTTTTTAACTCTGCTTCAAACTCAGATTGCTCATTAGCTAATTTATTTACAAAAGATTGTAGAAAACGAATTGCCTTAAATTGATTTAAAATAGGCTCTCCTTTTGTCTTGTGTTCATCAATAATTTCCTCTAATTGCGGTTTAAAATTAGGTTGATTTAAGTGAGGAAAATCCTGATAGTGATTATCGTCATAAATATATTGCTTAAAACATTCTAAAGAAGTAACAATAGTTGTTACATCTAAAGCTTTTAAATCTTCTTTAAGGAATGTATCTAGATCTTTAGCTTTTCCTTTAAGTGCAAGAATCTTTCTAATGCCTTGAAATAACTTGCTATCTCGAGGATCAAATACGTCTATCTTCACACTGTTATTGAAGAAACCAAATAGACGTAATGGTGCAACTACTATATCAAGCGGAGCTGAAGCTAGAGTATTTGACTCTTTATATAGCTGAATTATTCGAAAATAACGATGAATCAAGCAACCCAATAAAATTTGTGTTGCTTGCTGACACTCTGCTTCATCTTGTTTTTGTAATTTTCCTCGCATTTCATTAACTATCTTAGATAATACTTCTTTTTGATCTACTCGTTCCGTTTCACACGAATCCAATGCATTGGACTTAGCGATAAGAGTATGTAATGTAGTAGGTTTCAACTGTTCATTGCTTGAAGTAGGATCAATCTTATAACGACCTAAATGCGTCGAATATTCAGCGTCTAAATTATTAATTTTAGTCCATAAAGTGTGCAAACTTGGTGGTGTAAAAGTCATAAGCCCCTCCTTTTGACTATAAAATTAATATTTAATTCCTAAAGCATGCATTCCTGAGCTCCATATATCATAAATAAATGATGAAGCAGTTGATGAATTTGAGAATCTCGCTTTATGAATTTCTCCTTGTATGGGTGAGTTTGAATTTTGAAACTGTGTATTTAAATCTGAATAGATTGTTTTTTTATCTTGATATTCAAATACAAATCCACAAAATTTAGTAAAGGTTTCTAGACAAGAATCAATATCAATAGTGCTTTCATTCAATGAGTTTATTTCTAAATCCTTATAAAAACGATCTAATAAAATTTTTTCTGAGTTATACTTATGTAATTTTACTAGATAACAGCCAATTAAAGCTTTTGTTTTAAATTCCATAAACTCTGTTGGAGTTAAACTCGAATGAATTGTTGGATCTTGTAAATACCGCATTAGATCATAATCATTTTCTTTATCTAAGCTTTTGGCCACAAGAGAGATAATTTGAATATCTTTTATTATCTCTTTATTTAAAGGCAAAGTAGGAAAAAACATACTGCATCCTATTTTGTTTATAAGACCAGAAATCCTTGTAGGTAAATTCATGGCATTTAACTGAATTTGATCAAATTCTGGCATCTCTATCTCCCTTTAAGTGTACACTGCCATTCTAAGCAGCAATTATCCATAAACTTGAGACATCTTTTTTTATATCAATCTCAAAATAATATTGCAACTATATTTTGACTAATTGCTCAACAAATATTGTAAATAATTAATTTAATTTCGTATTATTAAAATAATGGTCTATTTCTATGCAACATCTACTTCAATTTAATCTCAACCTTAGAGGTATACCTTTTGCACCTGAGTTTTTTGATCTTTCAAAATAGAGCACAAGCGATAACTTAAAAACCAAAAATTCAGGTGCAAAAGGTATATATTAATAATCAATAAATTGCTAAGTTCTTTTTCATACTAGATAATAAGTTAATTGAATAAATTAAGGAGCTTGGGTAATGCGCTATTTACCTTTTGTCAGTTTGCTTTTGTTGTTACTCAATCAAATAACTTATGCTGATTCTTTAGCCAATAAAATTGATAGTGCTATTAATAAAGAATTTCCCAACGCTTCAGTCAGTATATTAATTAAAGATGCAAAAAATGGACAACTTCTTTTCAGTAGAAATGCAAATAAATTATTAGCCCCAGCCAGTAATATGAAACTGTTTACCGCCGCTGCTGCACTTTACTATTGGAAACCAGAACATTATTTTGAGACAAAACTTTTAGAAAAAAAACAAAATTATTACCTTCACTTTGGTGGCTCACCTTCCTTATCTGCTGATAATCTAAACAATTTACTTGTACACTATTTAAAAACAAATCATATAAACAAAATCAATGGTTCTATTATTCTCGATACTTCTTTGTTTACAGCACCCTATTATCCAAGTGGTCTCTCTTATGATGATTTAGGATGGTATTATGCAGCTCCGAATACTGCTCTTATTTTAAATGAAAATACAGCTCATTATGAGTTAATTACCGCTCAACAATTAGGTGAACCAGTCATTATAAACCCTAAGAAAAATAGTCAAAAATTAACCCTAATCAATGAAGTAATTACAGTAAGCAAAGAAGAAGAAAAAAAACATTGTAGTTTAAATATAGAAATAAAACCAAATAATACTTTGCGATTATATGGCTGTGCTGCACAAAGTAAAAATCCTAAAAATCTGGAGTTAGCTATTACAGATCCCGAATTTTTAGCTAAGCAGCTACTGAAAGAAACATTAAAACAAAATAATATTCAATTTGATGGGCAAATTGTTAATGGAAAAACACCTGTTGATGCAATTACTTTAGCTAGTTTGCATTCTCATCCTGTATCTAAATTAGTAAATCATATGCTCAAAGAATCTGATAATCTCTATGCAGATAACCTAACCAAACAATTAGCTTATGCGTTAACTCACGAAACAACTAATAAACAAGCCATGTTTGCAGTAAAAGAAATTTTATCAAAAAATACTAAAATCAATCTCAATGAGCTTGAATTAGCAGATGGTATGGGAACTCGTTATAATTTAGCCTCAGCAGAGCAAATTACTATCTTACTTAGCACTATTTATCAAGATAAAAAACTATTTTCCATTTTTATAAATGCGCTTCCTCAATCTGGAGTTTCGGGAACTTTAAAAGATCGCATGATAAAAACACCGCTAGAGAAAATTGTCTATGCAAAAACTGGGAGTATGCATGATATATCTTCTTTATCTGGCTATCTTATTAATCCTAATGGTCGCCCTCTTATTTTTTCAATAATCATTAATGGAATTAATAAGCCATTAAGTAAAGCTAAAGCGCTTGAAGAACAAATTTTAACTATTGTTAATGAGGAAATTAATGATGATGTTGTTCATACAGATTTTGCTTAAGTACAAGATCATATACTTTTTTACATCCCCAACTGAGTAATTACTGTGACGCTATTTTTAATACGTACCAATGAACGAAGAGGTAGATGGTAAATCTAAAGCTGATGTGGCTGGCATATTATCATTTGCTGAGTTAATAAATAATCCTGCTATATAAGAAACCGTATTGTCTATTCGAATTAAATTTCGAAGCATCTCTAAATCTTTAACTAAAACTACTTTAGTGTCTGAGGAATTAGAATTAATTACAGATCGAAACTCTTGCTCATTAGATGTTCCTGTAGTGGTTAATGCTACAAAATAGTCAAAACTAGCCTTGACAGCAGCTAAGTAATCATTCACATTGTCACCAATATAAACTGTTTTTCGATAATTTGAGTGCTCTTTTATTTGGGCTCTTAAATCAGAATTAGTAATAAATTCATTAAGTTGATTTTCTTGAACTATGTTTAATGAAAGTAAAGCCTTAAATTGTTGAATCAATAATTTAGTAGGATCAGGTTTGAATTTCTTATTAACATCATGTCCTAGTGTATCATTTAAAGTAATAATATGATCATTTGGCTTATGCATTGGTTTACTTGCATCTTTATGTGCTAAGCGATTATCTGGTAATTGACAATGTATTCCTTTGAAATGATGATTAATTGCTTCTGCAACTGCATCTGAATGATTATCACTGCAAATAGCTACAACGTTATTATTAAGCTTCATTTCCTGTAAAAAATGTTTCGACCCAGGAAGCGGCCTCATATGCTGCCCCATTTTGACGATTAGCCCATCAACTTCGTTATTATCAAGCTTCGCTTTAAGATAATTGAGATGCTCTTCAGTTAATTGAGGATAGAGTGTTTTAAGTGCTGTAATTAGACCATTGCTCCATGTTTTTTTTCCATATCCTATCTGGAGAAGTTCTTCTTCGCTAGGTATATTTTGTTTATCTAATTCCGCTAAAATAGCGCGAATTCTCCATACCTCTGCGAACTGTGAATTAAAAATCGTACCATCATTATCTAGAATTACAATTGCTTTTTCTGAATTAAGTAATAATGGTAAGTCAGAGATTTGTTGATTTTCAATTGGCATATCCTCAAACCATTGATTAATAAATAAACAATATTATCTAATTATATGAATTTTTGCAATTAATTATGTCTTTTGGAGTGTGATTTTAAATTTTAAACAAAGCATACGTTTGCCCTGCATGTAGAGTGAATAATTAAAAAACTCATCTTGCTGCCAATATTTGTAAAGCTTCTCTAATTAATTGTTCGCAACTTTTATTACCATCATCAATTTTACTTATTACTTTGTTAGCTTCCTGCACTTTATATCCAAGTGCTTCTAAAGCGCTAATAGCTTCATCTTGGCTGCGCACTACGGCTGATGAGAACAAATTAGTAGTTCCAGCTGACAATTGTTTCATGCTATCACGCATTTCAACTACCAAACGTTCAGCAGTTTTTTTGCCTATCCCGGGTAATTTAGTTAATAAAGCTGCATTTTCTTGCTGGATACATTGGATGAACTCTGCAGGAGAAATACTAGAAAGAATGGTTATTGCTGATTTAGGCCCTATTCCATTTACTTTGATTAATGATCTAAATAAAGATCGCTCTTCTTTATCAAGAAAACCATATAATAATAAAGCATCTTCACGAACTACCGTATGGATATGTAAATTTACCTTTGCTTTATTATGTTCTACCTGAAAAAAAGTATTTAAAGAAGTTTCTATATCATAACCTACACCATTAACATCCAAAACCAATTTTCCAGGTTGCTGATTATCAATTATTTGTCCACTTAGCCAAGCAATCATCGAGTTCGTCTCCGTGCTTTTATTTTTTTACCAACAAGTATTTTTGATAGAGCGTGACGCATATGACTATGACAAATCGCAATAGCTAAAGCATCAGCGGCATCGGTTTGAGGAGCGTTGTTTAAAGCCAGTAAGTGAACAACCATATGATTAACTTGTATTTTTTCAGCAGCACCATACCCCACCACGGATTGTTTAATTTCTCGTGGTGAATATTCACTTACTTTAATGCGATGAGATGCAGCAGCAACCATTGCTACTCCACGAGCATGACCTAGTTTCAACGCTGAATTAGGATTTTGGTGCATAAATACTTGTTCAATGGCTACTTCTTCAGGAGAGTATCGATCCATTAAAAGACAAATGCCATCATAAATTTGTAGCAGGCGTTCGCTTAATTCCTCATCTGAAGAAGTCCGAATACAACCGCTATCAATATATTCAAGTTTGCGATTGTGCTCTCGAATGAGCCCATAACCAGTAATTCTTGAACCAGGATCTATTCCTAAAATAATGGTCATTAGTTCATTGATTCTAGTAAACGATCAGAAAATTGAGCGTTAGTATAAACTTCTTGCACGTCATCTAAATCTTCAAGCATATCAATTAGTTTTATCAAGCTTTCAGCTTGTTCATCATCAATAGCAACCATTAAATTAGCACGCATTGTCAACTGAGATTCTTCAATTTCTAAACCGGCTTCTTGTAAAGCATTAAGTACGCTATGATAACATTCAACTGGTGCAATCACTTCAATTTGCCCTTCTTCAGAAGAAACATCCGACGCACCTGCATCAAGAGCCACCTCCATTACGCTTTCTTCAGATGAGTTGGGTGCCATTAAAATTTCACCCTGATTAACAAAAAGATAAGAAACAGAGCCATCTGTACCTAAATTTCCACCATGTTTAGTAAACGCATGTCGCACATCAGATACAGTGCGATTTTTATTATCAGAAAGGCAATCAACCAAAACAGCAATCCCTCCTGGGCCATAGCCTTCATAACGCATCACCACCATAGCATCACCATCAAGGCCTCCGACTCCTCGTTTGATGGCATTATCAATTGTATCTCTTTTCATGTTGGCACTAAGTGCTTTTTTAACCGCATCCCTTAACCGAGGGTTTGAAGACTCTTCGCCTCCTCCCATGCGTGCAGCTACAGTAATTTCACGAATTAATTTAGTAAATATTTTCCCGCGCTTTGCATCTTGTACGCCTTTACGAAACTTAATATTTGCCCATTTACTATGACCAGCCATATATCACCTTTATCAATCCGTTTATTAAATTTAAATATATTTAGATTTACGAAAAAGTCCTAAGCTCTGCATTAAAATATTCTTTTGCTCCGATCTTAGATTTTTTCGTAAATCATGATTCTCACTCATAAGAATAATTATACCCTGCTTAAAGATTTAAGATCTACCCTTCTACTTACTATCATCATGGTTGTCGCATCAAAATTTAATCAATAAAGCATAATGATATAAAACCATTTAACTTAATAATTACCAATCGATTTTAGAGACAGTATATATAATACTATTTTCGACAATAAGGGCTTTTCTCATAACTTAGATTGATTTAATCATAAAAACACAAAATTAAAATATTACCTCTCCTTACATACAAAAGAGAAGATCATAGCCCCATAAGGTTTTAAAGGAGCTCTTTTTTTTGGTTCACTGTACTAATTGTAAATTGGGTACCTTGATGTGTAGCAATTAATTCTCTTTTTGGCGGCCTCCGTTTTTTCAGGAGCGCCTTTCACATGTACAAGTAAACTTGTTTCTGGCGAGGCTATTATTAGCTATTCCTCTAAAGAAGATTTTTGCAACATTATTAGGTCAGAAGACTTTAAATCATTCCATACTCAACCAAGTTATCCATAAATGTTGTCCACGGTGAATCTTTTTTTATAAAACTTTCTATCAATAGAGTGTACCTCAAATGGACATATGAGTTTAATATAATATCGTTTTACTATTATTAATAAATAGCTACTTGTAAAACTCAAACTCACCTAATAGTGCTCTGTTGCAAAAGGATAAACTAAAAATCAAATGAAAGGATCTACAGCAAGTGGTTATAAAAAATAATAGCAGGACTTCGTATGGATTAGGATGTTTACTGATTTCTCTCTTGCGACAGATACGAAAAGACACATTTCCTCGGACAATCAAGATTTGAGCATCCGGGATACGTTCATAAAAGGCCTCGCACTCCGGAACTTGTCCTGACGTAAAAATTGTTTGGTAATGAGAACACATTGCTGTGATCCCGTTTCCAAACAACCATAGATTCATCGTTGGATTTCTTTTATTTTCGCCTCGATCCCTTCGCGTGAGCAATGCCATCAGCAGGATTTAATGGCCATTGATGTTTAGGATAACGTATCCGTAACTCTTTACGGATTTCTGAATAACCATTTTGCCAAAAGCTTTCTAGATCGCTTGTTACTTGCACTGGACGAAAATTCGGTCCTAATAAATGCAGTACAACTGACACATTCTGAAATAATATTTTCGGTGTTTCTTCCCATCCAAACACTTCTTGGATGCGTACTCTAAGAAAGGGATGCTCAACGGTTGAATAATGAATGGGAATCATGCTACCACTCGGAATTTTTAATTTATTTGGGAGTTCGATTTGTAAAATACTACGCAATGTTTCAGATATATTTAGTTCAAAAAAATACACTAAATTTTTTTGCAATACGATGGTCATTTTACTTTCACCGAAACATGCTTGCCTAAATACAGTTAAGCAAAATGATTTTTTTAATGCATCTCCGTCGAAAAGACTTTCCAATTCATCTTGTATATGAGGGGGTATTAATGCCTTATGAAATCGTAAAAATATAATTTTTTGATACCACTCATGTAAATTTTCATTTTTCTTCAGTGTGCTCGCCCAATTGTCAGTTAATATTTCAGGCAATTTTTCTGTAACGTGTACAGAGGTTGCCAGTGAAAAACTCGGTTCTTCTATAGGTAAATCCCAAAGGGTTTTAAATTCCCGCTGATAAAATTGCGATTTTTCTGCCTCAAAAATGATGTCTCTTTTCTTTATTATGTAGTCGGAAAAATGTTTGAACAAAAATTCTTTATTTATCCCACTCGCCTGATTAATCAAAGTTTCAGCCTCGCCGCTTTCTTCAAAACCATTCAATGCAATAAAAAATTCACTCCTTTTCACAAGTGTTCGATCTGATAATTTTACACCACGACCGCCGACCATTAATGCACGATCAGAGTTCTTACGACGTCGACACAAACGATCACCAAAAGATAACATAAGGAGTAACTGTCTAGCTTCATCTTCTTCAAGATAAGCAGCGGACTCTATTTTTTTTAATTTTTTAGCAAGCTCTAGAATCTGCTGATAACTTTGCGCGACAGTTTGTAAAATGATGAAATGACCTTCAGGTGAAGAACCAGCTTTTAGAAATTTATTCAAAATTTTTAATCGCGGTGCAACATCACACTCAAAATGATCTGCTTGAAAATGATTCGCCATTTCTCTCCGTAGAATATCGCGCTCTTGTAATAATGCTGCAATTTTTGCAGCCAGATCGATGCAATTATTTTCTATACCTGCAATTAATATTCTCCCCAAACGCAGAGGTAACGGGAAGTCTAAAAGTAGGCGACCTATTGATGTTAATTCATTGTTATTTTGGATAGCACCTGCTGCTTGTAAGCTAAAGGTCGCACGTTCAATGTTGACACGGGGAGGTCTTTCAAACCACGAAAAATTCTGAAAATTCGAGATATTTTGATTAGCTAAAAAAAGTAAACTATCGCTTAAATCTGAACATAGAATTTCTGGAATATTTGATTTCACAAATGAACTTTCATCATGTTGATTCCACATCCTGTAACAAACACCTGGAAATTGTCGGGCAGCTCTACCAGCACGCTGAATGGCACTCGCTAAGCTAATTCGCGAAATTTCCAGGCGTGAAAATCCAGTACGTAAATCTTGTTTCATTATTTTTACTAAACCTGAATCTATGACGGTATCAACACCGTCTAAAGTAACAGAAGACTCAGCAATATTAGTTGCAAGAATAATTCTTTGCACTGAAGATTTTTGCAATGCGATACGCTGTGCTTCCAGAGGAAGACTGCCATGCAGCGTGATCACCTCTATTTTTTTGCTTTCTTTCCAATCAAGTAAGTTTCCTTTAGCGCGTTCAATTTCACGTGAACCCGGTAAAAATACTAAAATATCTTTATCAGTCTGTCGCTGTGCTTCTTTGATGACTTGAGATAAATGCTCATAAAATTGATATTGAGGTGTTAGTAATTGGGTTGATTTTTGATAACGTACCGTTAACTCAAATAATTTTCCAGGCACGGAAATAACAGGACAATTACCCAAATATTCAGCAATTTTTTCTGCTTCGAGTGTCGCTGACATGACCACAATTTTAATATGATGCCCTAACTCTTGCAATTCCCGTATTAATCCTAGTGTTAAATCAACGTATAAAGATCTTTCATGAAACTCGTCTAGAATCACAATGTCTACATCATCTAACTCAGGATGATGAATCATGTTTCGAGCCAGCAACGCTTCCGTCATGTAAATTAATCTGGTTTTATGCGATGTTTTATTGACAAAACGGACTTGATAACCAACCTCCTCACCGACTAGCCAATTATTTTCTTCTGCAACCCGATGAGCAGCAGCAATCGACGCCATTTTTCGAGGTTCTAGCACTAATATTTTCCCGGCTACAATAGAAAGCAATTCCGGAGGCAATCGAGTTGTCTTGCCAGCACCAGGTGCGGCTGTTATTACTAAATTAGTATAAGATGTTACTTTCTGTAAAATATCATCTATAAAATCATCTATTGGTAAATAAGTTGAGCCTGCTTTTAAAATGATTGTACCCTCAGTTGAAATTTTCAAATAACCATTTGAACTTGTAATTTAATGAAAATGAACATTTCTAAAAATTGACCTCTGGCCTGGATTCTAGTCAAAAAGGGGTATGATTAAAATTTAATCAATAACACCTTAAAAACCGTAGATTTATCTTATTCTTGATATTCTAGGAACGTTCAATTATCGTGTGCCAAATTGCTCTTGAAATTATAATTATTGGTCTTTAAATACTATTGGTAGAACCCCTCTTTATCCAGCATTTTCGTGCTAATTTAGAATTAAGATAAAATAATTGTTACCTCCTCTCACATAATTCAAGCTAATTTCCATTGAAGTCAATGTTCCAATAGGAAAACACCGCTTTAATTGATATGATTTGAAATAAAGTTGGGAATAAAGTGCTCATGCATGCATTCAGGATGATTATCGTGCTTCTCTTGTGCACCCTTATGGGGTGTACTACATATCATCCACGACCTTTAAATACAGAAGATTTAAATAAGGCTTTAGCTACTCCAGATAAAAAACAAATAGCAAAACAAGCAACGCTACTCAATCATCCACGTATCCCTCCATCTCGTATTGATTTTTCCAAAGGAACTCGCCGTTTTAGCTGTTTTAATAAGTCCAGATTTGAAAGCATTAAGAGCTAAAGAAGGAGTTGCAGACGCACAGGTCTTTAATACAGGATTACTACCCGATCCTAAATTAGCCTATACGTATTTGTGGACCATCCCTCCCGTACCAGGATATGTTAATGCTTATAATTATGATTTATTTTGGGACATTGACTCAATTGTCACCACGCGAACCGCTTTAAAAGTGGAAAGAGCCAAAGCAGACCAAACACGTTATGATGTCGCCTGGCAAGAATGGATGAGTGCCAATCAAGCGGAATTACTGGCATCTCGTATTTATTTTCTGCAAAAGCAAGTACACGTAGCTAAAAAAGCCACAGCTACAGCAAAGCATATTTTAGGGGTGACTAACTTCGATTTATTGAAGCATGATGCAACAATTGACGAATTCGGCTTACGCCAATCAGTTTACCTCGACTTTTTAGATCAAACAGCAACACTCGAACGCACACTAAAAAAACAGTATTACAACTGAATCAACTCTTTGGGGTTCTTTGCAGGAAGGTACAGAATTTCCCACAACCCCCTTATAACCCTTTGCCACTCTAGGCTGTAGCCAATAAATTGATTTTTTTATTCGTTATTAACTTTTCTATAACCTCATGTAAGTTAATGCATTTTTTTCTCCATAAAATTCATATTTTTCATGTAAGCGGGGGCTTAACTACTAGATTAAGCTATCGGTATGAACATGCTGTTATAGGATAAGAGCAGCAGTCAACCAGCACCTGATAAAATTAAATCTTTAAATGTCATCTTGTAACCCACACCATTTCGTGGCGCACCGGAACGTAGGTTGTAACATTAATTGCCTCTAAACTATCTCAAGGGTTTAGGGAAAGAACCTATATGTTTTAAAAGTAAAAAAGGTGCAGCTTACAAGCTAAACGGCATCAGATTAAAAACTTTCTTAATTTTTTACAGTTAATTACAAATGATGTTACTTTTTGCTCGACGAGGTAAAAGTTTTTGTTCTTTCAGCCAAGCTACGGGTACTATTTGTTGCATAACAAGTCTCTTTTCAGCATTAGCTTCTGCAATGTAAACTCTTCTACCAAAGAAATCATCCTTCATCCTATACAACGCTACATGTACACCAGGGTTAATATACACATCTCCTGGTTTCATCACGCTCCAGTCTATTTCTTCTGTAATTTTGTTACTAGCTATATCCCAAGTTCCTAGCTTTGAAGTCAGTCCCCAAGCCCGTGAAACATATCCGGAACAATCAACTCCTGCAGCGCATGATAAAAGAGGGCTGATTTTATCGTTAACATTACCTGCTTTCATCTTATTTTTTACTATTTTATTATTAAATTCAGCAACACTATCGAATCCGCCCCAATTATAACTGACAGATTCATAAGTCTTCGCTGTGCTCCCTGATAGATAGGGCGGAATAACTCTATTGGGACAGGTTGCGTCATTTAGTATCGAAGAAGCAGATAAATAAACTTTATTCTTCATGTATTCATAGGCATCATCTATAGCTTTTTGCCCGGATCTGCATCCAACTGTATAAAATTCACCTGAATGTAATTTGCTTGCTTCTTGATTTTTTTTTGATTTAACTTCTTTTTTTGTAAATAAGACTGAATCTAATTCTTTCGCGCGGCGCCTCATTTCTTCAACTGATAATGGCTTAAGAAGGGTAAATTTAAAGTGCTCTTTATCTGAGATAAGGCCATAAACTTTCCCTTCATTACTCACAATAAATTGACGCTGCATTAGTCATTGAGTTGAACTTGATTCCGTATCGCTGGCAAAACGATATATACTTAATATTTTCCCTAGCTTATTTACTTTCCAAACATAGGTAAGTGGAGGACCATTAAGCATAATGGAATTGTCAATCCATGCGGTGCCATCCTGATCTACTTGAATAATTTCATACGAATTCATTCCAAAATTTTTATATAATTTTAAAGGTATTTCTTTTTTTCCAATAAAAAAAGATGAATTTTTTCCAGGTGAAATATGGTATAAAAGTCCACCAACCTGTACCCCTTCAACAGATTTCGGTTCACAGGAAATACAGTCACGATCAATTCTATCTTGAATTGCCACTGGTAAATCACCAATTTTAAGGCTCGAAGGAGCTTCAGATCCCATCATAATAAGACCATAATCATCTGGAATAATGTAATTAATAAAATGTCTGGCAGTTTTATAAACTGCTTGTTCAGTTATAACTTCATTTTGAATATGTACCACCCTAGTATGCTCAGAGTCAGTACCGAATACATATAATGAATTATCTCTATCTCGGACTATATTTTGGAATTGAATGTCATGAGGCAAAGAAACTTTTTTTAACAATGCTCCATGAGAATCAAAAAAAGAAACCCCTGAACCATAGGTATCAAGTACTATAAATCGGTTATCAATAACTGTTGCATCCGTTGGGCCTACTGGCATCCCTGCATCCGGAACAGGAGAGGGAAATTTTATGGTAAGACCCGGTGTTTTATTCGAAAGCACTAGCTGTGGAGTATAGAGATCAGAAGCCATCAATACATTTGAAAATAAAAGACAATATATACCAAAAGATTTTTTATACATAAAAAAACATCCTTATAAATTAATTTTACAGATTCACCAAAATTATCAGCTATAAATAGTGCTTATCTTGCAACTTAATTACATCAAAAACTTCAACCTCCATCAGTAACTGCCGTTGAAATATTAGCCCCCTCATTTTTCTTTTTTTTATATAAGTGTTAAGGCCTATATGATTGGTGTATCTTAAAAAAGTTGCAATCTTTCTAACGGATAATCCCAAATCCAATAGTTCTTTGATCTTGGGAGCGTGCTGATCAAACTTACTTTTTTGAACTGTGCCTTTCGGTTTCCCTAGCTGAATTCCTTGGGCTTTTTTGCTAGCTAATGCTTCCTTTGTTCTTAGACTAATCAAGTCGCGCTCAAGTTCGGAAAATAATGAAAATAGCGTAATCATAACCTTTGAAGTCATGTCATGCTGTTTAATATCCAAATTTTGTTTAATTGCGATTACTCGCACCCGTTTTTTAATTAATTCATTAACCAGACCAATAACCTCAGCAGTGCTTCTACCTAATCGACTGAGCTCGGTGACAACCAGAGTATCAGCATCCTCTAAATTCAGAAGCATTTCATCAATGTGCCGCTCTTTGCTAGTTTTTCCACTCGAAATGGTCATTTGGATAAAATCATCCACTTCAAGCTTATTTTTTTTGGCAAACTCAAAAATTTCAAGTTTTTGATTGTTCAAATCTTGCTTGTCAGTCGAGGTACGAATATATGCGATTGTCTTGGACATAATTCACTCAAAAAATAGTCCGTTAATGTTTAACCTTGTATTGCACAATTAATTACAGTTAAATATAAAGATATAAAGTGTAAGCCCATAATAAATCTGATGTACAATAACGTCCGTTTTGTGCTCTACAAAAGGTAGCTTGTGGCTCGATTTAAAATACTCTCAAGTGATGATTTTAATAAATTATATAAATTACCTTCACTTGGTGATAATGACAGACCTTTTGTGTTTGAGTTGGATGAGGAAGATAAAACATACCTTGGCTCTTTCAACGATACCCCCAAAAAGATTGACTACATTCTGCAAGTTGGTTTTTTTAGAATCACACAATTTTTTTACAAGTTTACGTTCCAAGGAATTCGGCAGGACACATGGTATGTTATCAAAACGTATTTTCCTACAGATTTCTGGAAAAGGATGAACTTTTTTATCAATTGACGACCGTAAAAAAAGATCAAAAAGATTTCTCTACTGGCGAAATTAATGCCTCAGTCAAAAAGCATGAGTTTCTATCAACGCTATACCAACGATCCATAGAAATAATCAAAAAACTGGATATTTCAGAACAAAATATAATGCACTATGCTGATCTGGCTGTGTACCACACCGTTTACGGCCTCCGCGCTATGAAACAAAAGAATTTATCCAGACTATACCTTATGTGCTATGCGCATTATCGTTATTTGAAAATCAGTGATCACCTGGTTAATAGTTTTGCTCACAAAGTGAATTACTACAAAGGTGAAGCTGAAACTTACCAGGCAGAACCCCTTTGTAATTTTAAGGACGAAGACAAAGATCATCGAAATGCTGCTGCCGCTATTTTATCGTTGGTAAACAATAAAAAGGTGGCTGACAACGAAATAAGGAAAAAATCCTATGAAATTGTTCCGCAGGAAAAGTTCCTGCAGTTTATCCAAAAAATTAAAAAGCCGAACTTTACGCCTGAGTTTTATCGGTGGCAATATTATGGTGAGAATGCGTCGACAATCAAGCTAAATACACGCGCAGCATTCAAGGTATTGGATTTTCAAAGCAAAAATAAGACGTTACAGACTGCAATCACCTTCATGAAAGAGCATTATGCCAGTAATCGATCATTTGGAACCTACCAATTCAAGAAAGTTCCAATCGACTTTATACCCAAAGCGTTACGACGCCATGTGATTAAAAATACCAAGAACGAGAAAAACAACAAAAAAATTAAAAGCATTAATGCTGACCGATATGAATTCATACTTTATCTTCACATCGAAGATGGTATAAAAACTGGTTCGGTCACCATTTATAATAGTCTGTCATATCGATCGCTAAACGATGAGCTCCATCCCCAGCAAGACTGGGATAAAAACAAAAATTCAATTATTAAGCGCTTGGAAAATAAGCTGCTTGCAACAGATATAAATGACATCCTTAAAGATCTTGCCAGCTTATTATCCCCTCGTTACAAAGAAGTAAATGGTAAAATCACATCTGGAGAAAATAACAAAATAAAACTTAAGCAAAACAAACAAGGAGAAGCCGTTCGCTGGCATTTGCATTTGCCTTTGCCTTACAAAAAATCAGACGACGGCGTCAATAATCCTTTTTATGAGAATATCCCCCTAACCAGTGTTGGTGAAATTCTGCAATTTGCTAATACGCATACTGGCTTAATGAAAAAATTTACTCATATACTACCGATGAACAGTAAAAAACAAGCAGACGAGGCTGTTATTTCAGCCTGCCTTATAGCTAAGGCAACAGGCATTGATATTGATAAAATGAAAGATATCAGCGATGTTAAAGAGCATGACCTAAAGTCAACTTATGCTGACTTTATTCGACACATGACTTTAACACAAGCAAGTGATGTGGTAATGAACCACTTGAAGAAACTTCCCATATTTGAAAAATATACTCTTGCTGACTATGGGATTCATGCAAGCATTGATGGTCAGAAATTGTAAACAAAATTCAATTCAATTATGGCAAGATTTTCAACAAAATATTTCGGGTTTGGTCAGGGCGTATCGGCTTACACATTATGCGCAAACTGGTTGCCTCTGTGCACAAAAATCATTGGTGCAAACGAACATGAAAGTCATTTCCTGTTTGATATGCTAAATAGCAACACGAGTGATATTGAAATAGCTGCGGTATCTGGTGACATGCATAGCATAAATCGAGTGAATTTCATCATAGTGTATCTGTTTGGTTACCGATTCATGCCACGATTTACTCAGTTGGATAAAAAGGCACACGCGAACCTTGTGAGTTTTGATGACCCTAAACTTTATGACAAATTTTTGATAAAGCCGAGTAAACAGGTAAATGTAAAGTTGATTGTTAAAGAATGGGACAATATTTTAAGAATAATGGCTACGCTGAGGCTTAAAAAGAGCAGCCAAAGCGCCATTGTAAAAAAATTATCGTCTTACCAATCGAATGATACACTGCAGGCGTTGGTCGAGCTTGATAAAATCATTATGAGCTTGTACATGCTTGACTATATTGATGACGAGGGGATGCGCAAGACTGTTCATCGATCATTGAATCGTGGTGAATCGTACCACCAGCTAAGATCGGCCATTGCCAAGATAAGTAGTAGAAAATTAGCTGGAAAAACTGAGATTGAACTCACTATCAACAACGAATGCGCACGTTTATTGGCCAACTGCATGATTTTCTACAATGCATCGCTGCTATCGGGACTTTATGAACACTATAAATTGAATAAAATGGAGGATGAATAGTTGAAAGTTATTCGTCTCTCTCCGGTTGCGTGGCAACACATTAATTTAATCGGAATATATGAATTCTACAGCAAGAAGAAATGCCTTAATTTACATGAGGTTATAGAAAAGTTAGTAACGAATAAAAAAATCAATTTATTGGCTACAGCCTAGAGTGGCAAAGGGTTATAAGGGTGTTGTGGGAAATTTCGTACCTTCCTGCAAAGAACCCCTTAAAGCCGCTTATCCTATTGCACCTAGCATTCATATTATCCTTGATCAATCGGGTTATCACAGAAGTCTTTTAGTTCGAGAGGAGGCATTAAAGAGAAATATCGTGCTTCACTACTTACCACCATACAGTCCGAATCTAAATCCAATAGAGCAACTATGGAAGGTCATGAACGAAAAAGTTAGAAATAATGTGTTTTTTACCTCAGCAAAGCACTTTCGAGAGGCTATAGCGGAATTTTTTGAAGTAACAATTTTTAAAATAGCTCTGTCGTTGCGTGGGCGGATTAATGATGATTTTCAGACGATAAATCCAGTACCTTCAAGTTGAATGGGTATATTATGTCCCCAAGGCAATTGGTCAATAGCCTGTTGACCAATTGCTTCAAAACTGTATTCCTGCGCAAAACGCTTCATGTATTTTAGATTTTGTGGACTGAACCCCTTCATCTCTGGGAATTCAGATTGCACAGATCACGACTCAGTTGCTCAATGATTTTTGAACCCCAACCATGAGTTTTTTGCGATCTTAAAATTTCAGTACCAATATGGTGATAAAGAAAAATCATTTCCCGATTGACAGTGAGAACAGCGCTATAGCGCGAGCCTGTGACGCGTGATTTTAAATCATCTAAAAATTTCTTGTAATTATCACTTGTAATATTTTTGTCCATAACTTTATTCTTTAATTGATTTAAACAATGACATTAGCATGTACCAATGCCTCTTGAATTTCAGCAACCCTTAATTCAGGAAGCTTGCCAAGAAACCATTGATTTATTTCTCTTTCAGAAGTATGTAGAATTTTAGCTAATGTGCCAATTCGGTAACCGGAGCGAGCATATCGTGACTCCAGAATACTGCCAAGAGGTTTTAAAACCTGATCAATCACTTCTTTATTAATGGGTTTAACCCCTGCTGAAAAACCAATTTCCAATGCTCGATTAAAATGGGAAATAATCTGTAGCGGAGTGATAAGCTGTTCGGTCAGATGAGTTAATGCTCCCTGAGTAATCACATCTCCCCATTTTTTATCCTTGGCAAGACATTGGGTAATTGCCCATTGTAAGTACTTGTCTTTTTTACCAATGATTTGTTCATCCAGATCGATAACATAGGCTCGTGAACCAATTTCCTCCATTTTAGCTGAGCGAATGGTATTCTTAAGTTTTGGCTGCCCCGCCAGGATAATGGTTAATGTTTGTCTGCTTAATTTGGCCATCTCAGACAGTTTTTTTAATGCAGATAGAGTGTTTCCGTGCAAGTCTTGTGCCTCATCTATGAACAAAACAACTGGCTTGTTATTGTCTTCCATTAATTTTACAAGGTGCCGGTCACGCGTTTCATAACCAGTAGGTGAAGGTTTATCCGATTTATTGACATCAATTAATAGTGCGGTCAATAAGGTTTTAACGTTAACTCCTTCTCGGTCTGAGCTGTAGGAATAACTGACAATACACTTTCCCTCTTTTTTCAAATCATGCATCAATTCATTTATAAAAGTTGTTTTTCCTGATCCCACGGTTCCACTGACGGCGATAAGGCTTCCATAACTCAAAGCAAGATTCTTTATTTTTTCATGCAGTCGCTTGATTTTGTCGGTAGCATAAAAACCTGCTTCGGATAATGGTTTGATAAGACTATATTCTTCCAGTGCATCTAAAATCATAATTATTCCTCTTTGGCGACAAGTTTTAATGCCATGTATTCGTTTAATTGAGTAATTAACACATCGTGTTCCATAGATTGTTGCGTCAAAGTATCAATGAATTGTTTTTGTTGGGCCGTCAGTAAACTTAGTGGCTTGCCAAGATGTTGTGCCAAAGCCAGTTTAGCCTCCAGTGATGAGTTATATTTTTTGACATAGCCAGGCAATAAATTTATATTAATATTTAGTGGAATATGGTTTGTCTGATTTTCGAAGGCAGGCAATCGCAGTGAAATATGTTTGGATAACTCTACAATATTATCTGCTGCCTGTTCTTTTTCTGATTTTTTATGGTGATTATATTCCCCAAAGGGCGTTGCAGCTTCAACAGGTAGATATGGACCATATTCTTCATCACGGTATTCAATATGGATACTCCCATGATCTCCCGATACCAATAAAAGCACCTCCTCCCCTGCGAATTGTGACGACAGCTGATAGTGAATGTTATTAAACTGAACCGTTGCATCACTTTTTACTTGTCTTTCAACAGGCTCACGGAGTAACAAGCTGTACTGCTCATAAGAACAAATACTTAAATCAGCATGTACTGGCAGATTTGTTTTCCAAACCTGGTATCGGGTTAAATTTTGTGAGCGATGTTTTTTGTTGGCAATCTCAGTCGCAAATTGCCTTAGATAACTGTTTCCATGTTCCAAATCTCTTGGTAGTTCAAATTGGTAACAGGGTTCGACCATTGATTTGATCGAGCGATGCAACCGCTCTGCCTTACCTTTAGCACGAGCCGTTGTTTTTCTGCCGCCTTTACCACGGGGCAAGTGTGTTAGTACCTGTATGCCAAGTTTAGTCATGACACGCATGAATAACCTGCTTTTTACAAAACTGGCATTATCGGTAGGAAGTGTAATATAGATAGTGCTTTGAACGATTTCATTGTATGCTATCGTTCAAAGCACTATCTATATTACACTTCCCTTTCCCCTTAAACACCTATTTTCTGTGAACCCTATTTTAAGCCCGCTTTATCATCGTTATTACCGACATGGGCACGTCTAGGAACTTGTTTTTAAAGTGCCCCCTTGTGACACGAACCGTAAAATACCTCCTTACTCTGGCGTTCAAATTTTTGCGACAAAGGCGCGCTAAGCTATATTCGAGCTTCTAAATTTTTTGGATGGTTGTGTTTCATCCTCATTTTCGATTATTTTTTGTACGTTTTTATTTTCTTCTATTATTGGCGATTTTGAAGCAGCAGCTAGGCGCTTGTTATAAAATAATCCACCGGTGGCCAAATATAGTCTAGTCATATCGCGATGAGTAAGAAAAGGGACGATGAGTATCGAAATATTTTCACTTTTTATAAGAGGTGATCGATTGAACATAATTTCGCATAATGCTTTAAACCAGACAGAGCCATTACTGGTATTGTGAACACGCGATAATTCAGTCAACAATGAATTGAATAGTATGCTATCAAACTCAATCAATCTGGATACGGGTGTAAATTCTAAAATTGAACCGCGGGTTCGTTTGATTAGTTTGGATAAGATAACGCTATCGGAATCGAGTGTTAATTGTTTTTTATGTAAATCTAAATCTTGTTGTATGTTTTTATTATGGGTAACCACAGAATGAATCATATCTTGTAAACAGATTAATTTGTTTGCAAGATTTTCTGCGCCAGTAAATTCGTATTGTGGATCTTTGAGTTTGGCTTTGAGATCAGATATGCTTTTATCGTGATATACCCAGTTTCTGTGGTTATTGGGGTCTATCTCTATGTTTTGGTTTTGGCTGGTGCTCAGTTCAAGCCTGTCTATGTTGTGTACGCCTAATCTCATGTCGTATATTGATAAAAAATTGTCTAAGCACTGTGATTCTTCATTCGTGAGTTGAGAACGAGCGTAACAAAGTATGTCCCAATTTGGATAACCGTCTGTTAGAATACGCAACTCATTCAGCCAGGACGTTTTAAAGTTTGCAATGAATAACGGCCAGTCATGTTGATAAGCAAGAAATGGTATATTAATACACAATTTTTCCAAGGTTTTGTTATGACTGATAGGCAATAATGGATTTTTGGTGTATTTTTTTCTGTATATTTCTCTCCCGGACTCATCCTCAACCCACGTGCTCACAAAGTTCAGTGTTAATTTTTTTAATACCCGATTGTTTTGAATAGACTTAGAAAAAAAATATAAATCTTCTTCAAAGGAATGGTATTGGAGGGTATAGCGGTTTATTGTAGGGTTGGTATGCAGCTGATATTCCTTAAGGATGTTTTCAGTAATTTTATTTTTAAAGGATAATCGCATATCTTGAATCGATTCATTGCTAAATAAGCAAGCAATTGTCGGTAGATGAACCCCAGCCATACTAAAATAAAGCGAATTAAGATTGCTGTGCTTTGCAAGCACTTCTGTCAGTAAATGGTCAAAGTAAATATTATCCATATAATCTGCTTCAAAATCTAGGTGCTCTAGGTTGATACATTTTCCAATGAATTTATTAAATTCAACGATGGCATTTTCTAGTTCAATAGAGCGTTCGATAGACCCTTCAAATGGTAATAATTCAAGCCGTCCCATATTCAGATCTAAAATGGTTATTGATTCATGCTTTAAAGCTGAAAGGAGAGATAGCATTTGTTTGAATAAAATCAGGAATTCTTCTTCACTTAAGTCATCTGTATTTTCTGATTGGCATATAAGACTGCTTACGGAAGTCAGGTTGGTTAACAAAGCGATTAGTTTTTTTTGAAGAACAAGGCCGTCATTGTCGTCAATATCCCAATCTTTGAGCTCAAGAACATCGATTCGATTGAGTGCATCCATTTTATGAGTATCATTGATGATGTTATTTATGTCTTGCTCTTTGATTTCATAGAGAGAGTTATCTTCATCGTTAGCGGAATCGTTGTCAGAGTCCGGATCATCATCGCTAATTGTCATCGTAAAGCTAGAGTTTTCCAGAGTTATTGCATCTAGCTGTAAAAAGCTTTTGATAGGATAGGATTGGTGTGTTAATTGATTAGAAATGTTGATATACATGTAAAAAATCCAGTTTAAAAATCCGAGTGCACTTATTGTACCTTTAGTGACCATAAAATGCAATAATTAAATAATTTATGATCAAATAATTTTAATAATAAACTTAAAATAAAAAGTGTAACCATTCACCGAGGCGTTGTTGCATAAATCAAAAAATGAGTAACAACGTGTCTATCAGACTTTATTCAAGATACTTTAACTGATACAGGGGCTTTGTTTCTTAGCTCATTAATTGAGCAGATCGAGATCTTCAAAGCGGAATGCTGTTGCCATGGAAGTGTAATATAGATAGTGCTTTGAACGATTTCATTGTATGCTATCGTTCATT
>CAMFHA010000029.1 GCA_945952115.1 uncultured Legionella sp.
AAAACCATAATAATACCAAATCTTATGGACATTTCAAATTTTAAATAACTATAATGACTACCATAGCCAACATCTTCTCTAATATACTTATAGAAACTTAAATGGTGTGAAACAGCGCGTTCTTTGCGACCATCAATTTTGAAATAAGGTAGAGTACTTGAAGTAGGCAATTCATGGTAATGATACTGATCGTCAAAACGATCTTTTTTAGCTAAAAATTTTAAACCAGGAATACCATAAGAAGAGATAAGATTATAATATTCATTCGCCTTTGCCATAGAAAAGATCCCGATAAAATCAAAATGATTTTCACACTAACAAAGAAATCAATAAAAACCATATAATATACCGATAGACTAAATAATAAGCTACTCAGCTCTTAATATCTACAGGGCAAATGCATACTTTGATCAAATAAAAACAAACTGCCGTCATTACGAACGAAGTGAAGCAGCCTAGAGCGATATTTCGTTAAATTTCCGTACTTGGTTGTTTCACTTCGTTCACAATGACGACAGTTTGCGTGAAATTTTTATAGCATGAGTTTGCCCTGTTAATATCTATAATGATCGGGTTTATAAGGTCCATTTTTAGCAACCCCAATGTACTTTGCTTGTTCATCGGTTAATTGAGTAAGTTTGACACCAATACGCTCTAAATGAAGCCGTGCTACTTTTTCATCCAGTTTTTTAGGAAGAACATACACTTCATTTTTATATTGACTAAAATGTTGAAATAATTCAATTTGGGCTAATACCTGATTACTAAAAGAAGAAGACATTACAAAACTAGGATGGCCTGTAGCACAGCCTAAATTTACCAATCTGCCTTCTGCTAAAATAATTAATCTTTTTCCATCAGGAAAAATAACCTGATCCACTTGAGGTTTAATGTTTTCCCATTGATATTGTCTTAAACTATGAATATCTATTTCTGAATCAAAATGTCCAATATTACATAAAATAGCTTGATGGTGCATGCGCTTCATATGTTCATGAGTTACTACATGATAATTACCTGTTGCAGTAACTACGATATCTACCTCTTCGGCTACATCATCTAAAGTAACTACTCGATATCCTTCCATAGCTGCTTGTAAAGCACAGATCGGGTCAATTTCAGCAATTAATACAGAGGCACCTTGTCCTCTTAAAGCTTGAGCACATCCTTTACCTACATCACCATAACCTAAAATTAGAGCCAGCTTACCAGCAATCATTACATCAGTAGCTCTTTTTAAACCATCTAATAAAGATTCTCGACAGCCATATAAATTATCAAATTTAGATTTTGTAACTGAATCATTTACATTAATAGCAGGAATTTTCAGAGACCCGTTTTTAGCCATCTCATATAAACGAGCCACCCCTGTAGTGGTTTCTTCTGAAACACCCTTAATATCACCTAATAACTCAGGATAGTGTTCATGTACGATTTGAGTTAAATCCCCACCATCATCCAAAAGCATATTGGGAGTCCAACCATTAGGACCTTTAATAGTTTGTTTCACACACCACCAATATTCCTCTTCCGTTTCTCCCTTCCATGCAAATACAGGAATATTTTTAGCCGCAATTGCTGCAGCAGCATGATCTTGAGTTGAAAAAATATTGCAAGAAGACCAACGAACTTCAGCACCTAAAGCTAAAAGTGTTTCAATTAACACCGCTGTTTGAATAGTCATATGCAAACAACCAGCAATTCGCGCTCCTTTTAAAGGTTGAGAAGTAGCAAATTCAGCGCGTAATGCCATTAAACCTGGCATCTCGGTTTCAGCAATGATGATCTCTTTTAGCCCCCAATTAGCTAGAGAAGAATCAGCGATCTTACAGTCTTTGAAGAATGTTTTTTGGATTGTATCGCTTACTGTATTCATTTAAAAATCCCTTATTAAATGGTATAAAATCAGTATAGGCTAGAGCACTATTTAATGCTACTCAGCAGGAGCAGCCATAATTGCTTCAATTTCAAGAACAGCATTTTTAGGCAATGCTTTGATTTCTACTGTAGAGCGCGCGGGATAGGGTTCATGGAAAAACTCCTGCATGATTGCATTCACTTTGCTGAAATTATTTAAGTCAGGCAAATAAATCGTGAGCTTTAAAATGTCATCAGTGGAGCCACCTGATGCTTTAGCTATTTCGATGATGTTTTTAAATACTTGCCGGGCTTGCTCTGAAAAATCACCTGAAACAAGCTCTCCAGTGGCGGGATCAATTGCTATTTGTCCTGACATATAGATCGTATTGCCAAACATCACTGCTTGTGAATAAGTACCAATCGGCATGGGAGCGTTTGGAGTATAAATAATTTTTTTCATTGAACTTGAAAATGCATTATTTAATAATCCGATAGATAGTAACAATACGATTATATACTTGCGCATCACTAAGCACCTTTATAAAAAACAACAAGAGATATTGTGGCACAAAATCAAACAAATAGCAATATTTACAACCTACTCCAAATATGAAATAGGTTAACTGGCTCATAATTTATTATTGAACCTAGAAAACGCCGTTGAATCATAGCGAGAGTGTTTAATGTGCTGATTGTTCAAGAAATTTTGATGATTTTTTGCTGAAAGCGTATCACCCATACGGTGAAGTAAAAAATCATCAAAATTTCTTGAACAATCAGCACATTAAACACTCATAGTAGATTTAACTGCGTTTTCTAGGTTGAACTATTACAATGCTTTTTTCAATTCATCCACTTTATCTAAACGTTCCCAAGGTAAATCGTCTCTGCCATAATGTCCATACGTAGCTGTTTGACGATAAATAGGACGAAGTAAATCATGATGCTCAATGATGCCTTGAGGAGTTAAATCAAAATGAGCATGGATTAACTCAATGATCTCATCATTCTGCAAACGACCAGTGCCAAAGGTTTCCACAAAGATAGAAGTGGGTTCTGCTACACCAATTGCATAAGAAACTTGAATCTCACATTTATCTGCTAAACCAGCTGCCACGAGATTTTTAGCTACGTAGCGCGCAGCATAAGCGGCTGAACGATCTACTTTAGAAGGATCTTTACCTGAAAAGCATCCTCCTCCATGACGTGCCATACCACCATAAGTATCTACTATGATTTTTCGACCTGTTAAACCACAATCACCCAAAGGTCCGCCAATAACAAAACGCCCTGTTGGATTAATAAAATAGCGAGTTTTAGCAGTTAACCAGCTCGCAGGAAGCACCGCTTTAATGATTTCTTCTTTAACAGCTTCTACAAGATCCTCATGATCTACATCAGGTGAATGTTGAGTTGAGAAGACAACAGTATCTACCTCTACAGGAGTCCCCTGCTCATATCTTAATGTAAGTTGGCACTTAGCATCAGGACGCAGCCAAGACAAAGCTTCGGATTTACGCATGCTAGCTTGCTTTTCCATTAAACGATGCGCATAAGCAATCGGAGCAGGCATAAAAACATCTGTTTCACGGCTAGCATAACCAAACATTAGTCCTTGATCACCAGCGCCAAGAATTTTAGTTTTTTTGTTATCAACCCCCTGAGCTATATCAGGTGATTGTTTACCAATAGCAGATAACACGGCACAAGATTTCCAATCAAATCCCATTTGTGAACTATTGTAACCAATGTCTTTAATGACATTACGGGTGATTTCTTCAACATCAACATAAGATTTAGTAGTAATCTCTCCGCCAACGAGCACCATTCCAGTTTTTACAAATACTTCGCATGCTACGCGAGCATGAGGATCTTGCTCTAAAATAGCATCTAAAATAGCATCAGAAATCTGATCAGCAATTTTATCTGGATGTCCCTCAGATACTGACTCAGAAGTAAAAACATAACCTTCATTCATTATTTTTCCTCATTACTACTCATTAATGTTATAAATTCATCGAATATAATTTCTATATCATGAGGTCCAGGACTGGCCTCAGGATGACCTTGAAAACCCAATGCAGGTTTATTAATATGGCGAATACCTTGCAAGCTCTTATCAAATAAAGAACGATGCGTAATTTTTAAGAGACTTGGCAAATTGTCTTCATCCACCTCAAAACCATGATTCTGGCTGGTAATAAAAACTCGTTGCTTGCCTTCTGTTTCTACTACTGGATGATTTGAGCCATGATGCCCAAATTTCATTTTCCTAGTACTTCCTCCGCAAGCCAATGCTAAAAGTTGAAAGCCTAAGCAAATACCAAAAATAGGGATATTATGTTGTAAAAATTCCTGAACTGACTTAATGGCCTCAGTACAAGCTTGAGGATCACCAGGACCATTAGAAAGAAAAATACCATCAGGATTCATCGCTAAAACTTCAGCCGCAGAGGTTTGTGCTGGAACTAAAGTTAGATGACAGCCTTTATCATAAAGAATACGGAGAATAGTATGCTTTACACCAAAATCATACACTACAACATGAAATTGCTGTGGTTTTGAATCTATACTCCAAAGGCCACGCCCTTCATGCCAACGCTCTATCGTTTGTCGAGACACTTCAGTTGCCAAATCCATACCTTGTAAACCAGAAAAAGCCCTAGCTTTTGCAATTAAATTTTGTGGCTCACCAACTTCAGTACTAATACAAGCTCCTAAAGCTCCTTCTTCGCGTAATTTTAAAGTTAAAGCACGGGTATCTATACCCGCAATTGCTAGGATTCCATTTTTCTTCAGCCATTCACCTAATGATTGCTCAGAACGGTAATTGCTTGGTAAAGGTGAGTATTCTCTTATTACAAGCCCCTCTGCCCAAATTTTATTAGATTCCATATCGTCATTATTACAACCTGTGTTACCTATATGGGCGGAAGTAAGCATAATAATTTGGCGAGCATAAGAAGGATCAGTTAACATTTCTTGATAACCAGTCATGGACGTGTTAAAGACTAGCTCGCCAACTGCATTGCCTTGAGCGCCAATAGATACTCCTTCATAAATTGTTCCATCAGCTAAAGCTAAAATCGCAGGTGTATTAATCATCAATAAAAACTCTACTAAAATTTATAAGCGTTTGCCCAAGTGTAACTCAAAATTTCATGTCTTCAAAAAATTTTTTTACTCCTGCAAACCAAGAGCTTGAGCGAGGTGAGTGATTCGCTTTTTCATCTTCTAAAGAGCTTTGTAATTGAGTTAACAACTCTTTTTGCTCTCGCGATAAATTAACCGGAGTCTCTACAACCACTTTACAAAGTAAATCGCCTTGTCCATGCCCTCTAACTGATTTCATTCCCTTGCTGCGTAAACGAAAAACTTTACCTGTTTGTGTTTCGGCAGGAATCTTAAGAGTAACCCGACCTTCTAAAGTTGGAACTTCGATTGTTCCACCTAAAGCAGCCGTAATAAAACTAATTGGAACTTCACAATGTAAGTCATTTTCTTGACGCTCAAAAATACTATGTTTCTTGAGATTGATTTGCACATATAAATCACCATGGCCACCGCCATACGAACCTGCTTCGCCTTCTCCACTTAAACGAACACGATCACCATTATCAACACCAGCAGGTATTTTAACAGTTAACTTTTTACTTTCCCGTATTCGGCCATTACCATGACAAGCAGAACAAGGATCGGTAACAATAGTACCTTCTCCATGACAACTTGGACAGGTTTGTTGAATAGAGAAAAACCCTTGCTGAATACGAACCTGACCAATTCCATTACACGTTTCACAACTTTTTGGAGTGGTTCCTTTTTTAGCGCCAGAACCATTACATGTTGTACATGTTCCATGGCGAGGAACAGTAATTTCAACTTCTTTTCCTGTAGCAGCTTCTTCAAGAGTTAACTGAATATTAAATTGTAAATCAGCTCCTCGATGCGCCCTCGATTGCCGACCACCTCGGCCACCAGAAAAGATATTTTCAAAAATATCTTCAAACACATCTCCAAAACCGCCAAAACCTGCGCCTCCCCTAGATGGGTCTACTCCGGCATGACCAAATTGATCATAGGCAGCACGTTTCTGCTTATCAGATAAAATAGCATATGCTTGTTGAATTTCTTTGAATTGATCTTCAGCAGAGGCATCATCGGGATTACGATCAGGATGATATTTCATGGCTAACTTGCGGTAGGCTTTTTTAATTTCACCCTCATCTGCAGTACGACTTACATTTAAAACTTCATAATAATCCCGTTGACTCATGACCACTCACAATTAATTTATATTTATTTAAAAAAACGTAACAACCCATCCTGTCATCCTGAGTGAAACGAAGGATCTCCTGAATTGAAATACAGTGCAACATTTGGAGATTCTTCGTCGCAAGCGACTCAGGATGACGTGTGAGCAGTTACAAAAAAATGTTAATTATTTCTTATCGTCTTCTTTAACTTCCTCAAACTCAGCATCGACAACACTTTCATCAGCAGGTTTAGCTGATTCATGAGCTGGCTCACCAGAAGTATGTTGAGCTTGACCTTCTGCGGATTTTTTAGCATAGACACGCTCAGCCATTTTAGAAGACGCTTCATTTAGTACTTTTAGTTTATCTTCAATATGTGCTTTATCAGCACCTTGAATGGCTTCTTTTAACTCGCTGATTGCTGTTTCAATTCCTTTTTTCTCATCATCAGATAACTCACCAGCTAAATCTTTCATTGATTTTTCACAACTGTGAATCATACTATCTGCTTGATTACGTAAATCAGCCATTTCTTTAAATTTCTTATCTTCTTCAGAATGAGCTTGCGCATCTTTAACCATCGCATCAATTTCTTCATCACTCAAGCCGCTAGATGCTTTAATAACGATTGATTGAGCCTTGCCTGTAGCTTTGTCTTTTGCTGACACATTTAAAATACCGTTTGCATCAATATCAAAAGTTACTTCAATTTGTGGTACTCCACGAGGTGCAGGAGGAATATCTCCTAAGTCAAAACGACCTAAAGATTTATTCGCTGAAGCTTGTTCGCGTTCACCTTGCAATACATGTACAGTTACAGCGGTTTGATTATCATCTGCTGTAGAAAATACCTGATTTGCTTTAGTAGGAATAGTAGTATTTTTTTCAATTAACTTGGTCATCACTCCGCCCATAGTTTCAATACCTAAAGACAATGGAGTAACGTCTAATAAAAGAATGTCTTTCACTTCGCCAGATAATACCGCTGCTTGAATCGCGGCACCCACTGCGACTGCTTCATCTGGGTTAACATCTTTACGAGGCTCTTTGCCAAAGAACTCTTCTACTGTCTTTTGGACTAAAGGCATTCTTGTTTGACCACCAACTAAGATTACTTCGTTGATTTTGGATACATTTAAACCCGCATCTTTTAATGCTGTTTTTACTGGCTCAATAGTACGCTCTACTAGTTTTTCTACTAGAGACTCTAGTTTAGCTCGAGTTAATTTGATATTTAAATGCTTAGGACCAGAAGCATCCGCAGTAATATAAGGTAAATTAACATCAGTCTGCTGAGAAGAAGATAATTCTATTTTTGCTTTTTCTGCAGATTCTTTTAAGCGCTGTAAAGCAAGAGGATCATTATGTAAATCAATTCCAGAATCTTTTTTAAATTCAGCAGCTAAGTAATCAATCAACGCTAAGTCAAAATCCTCTCCACCTAAGAAGGTATCTCCGTTAGTAGCAAGCACCTCAAATTGATGTTCACCATCAACTTCAGCAATTTCGATAATAGAAATATCAAAAGTACCACCACCTAAGTCATAAACAGCAATGATGGAATCACCCCGTTTTTTATCCATGCCATAAGCAAGAGCAGCTGCTGTAGGTTCATTAATAATACGTTTAACTTCAAGACCAGCAATACGTCCCGCATCTTTAGTAGCTTGACGCTGAGAATCATTGAAGTAGGCTGGAACAGTAATTACTGCTTCTTTTACTTCTTCGCCTAGATAATCTTCTGCTGTTTTTTTCATCTTACGTAATACTTCAGCAGAAATTTGTGGAGGAGCTTTCTCTTGATCTTTAACACGAACCCAAGCATCACCATTATCCGCTTTGACGATTTTGTAAGGAACCATTTTAATATCTTTTTGCACTACAGCATCATCAAATTTACGACCGATAAGACGTTTGATTGCGAATAATGTTTTTTCAGGGTTAGTCACTGATTGACGTTTAGCAGATTGACCAACTAAAGTTTCATTATCATCAGTGAATGCTACGATAGAAGGAGTAGTTCTATGACCTTCACTGTTTTCAATTACCTTAGGTTTATCCCCTTCCATTACAGCAACACATGAGTTAGTAGTACCCAAGTCTATTCCTATAATTTTAGCCATTCTTTCTATGCTCCAAAGTTAGTTCTTATGCAATAATGTTCATATGGGGTCACAATACCCCAATTTCAAGTTATTTATTAATTATTTTTAGCCACCACCACACGTGCAGGTCTAATTACTCGATCGCTTAATTTGTATCCTTTTTGAAAAACAGCAATTATAGTATTAGGCGCTACGTCAGCAGCAGGCTGCATAGCCATTGCCTCATGTTGCTGAGGATCAAATAGCTCTCCCATGGGATCAAGCTGCGTAACATCGAATTTCTGCAAGACATCCAAAAAAAGCTTCATAGTGAGCTCCAACCCTTCATGCATTGAGCCATCATCACTTTTTTCAGCTAACTGTAAAGCTTGCTCCAAACTATCAATAATAGGTAATAGTGCTGAAATTAATTTTTCTGAACCATACTTATGAGCATTAGCAACTTCTCTTTCCATTCGACGACGAACATTATCTAGTTCAGCTGCAACCCGCACTGATTTTTCCCAATGTTCATGCGCTTTTTGCTCCGCAAGCGTTAATTTCTCTTCTAATTCCGTATAGTTAGGGTGAGCTAAAGCAGGCTCTTGATACTTTTGCTTCTCTTCCCCATTATCTAAATGATCTTCATCATCTGATAATTCATTATCTAAGTGTTCTTCAAAATTCTCTTTAAATTTACTCCAATCTTTTTTATCGTCTTTACTCATTAAAATACTCCTCGCTGATTTGGTCTAACAGATGGGGTATGTTTATAAAATTTCAAGTACTAGTCATTTTCATTTTAATAAAATAAACTAGTCTTAAATGATGCTTGCGATAAATGTACATATATTGCATAATCAGTACTAGAAATAACGCACGGACTCATTATGCACCATTGGTCTTTAAATTCTTGGCAGCACTTTCCTTATTTACAAGCCGCCACCTATGCTGACAAAAACCAGTTAAATAAGGTTGTAGAACAATTAAGTGTCTTACCTCCTTTAGTAACCAGTGGTGAGATAAAACGACTTAAACATGAACTCGCTCGAGCAGGTAGAGGGGAAGCCTTTATCCTTCAAGGAGGAGATTGTGCTGAATCATTTAATGACTGTCGTTCAAAAATAATCAGTAATAAACTAAAAATTCTACTTCAAATGAGTTTAATTTTATTACATGGTTTACATAAACCCATTATTCGTATTGGCCGTATTGCAGGACAATACGCAAAACCTCGCTCCTCCGACTTTGAAACAATTGATGGTATTACTTTACCAAGTTATCGAGGTGATTTAGTTAACTCTCCCGAATTCAATACCAATGCGAGAGAACCCAATCCCAAATTGCTCTTACAAGCCTATAGTTGTTCAGCAATGACTTTAAACTTCATTCGTGCTTTACTTGAAGGGGGATTTGCTGATTTGCATCATCCTCAATTATGGGATTTAAGCTTTGTAGAGCATTCTCCACAAAAAGAAGAATATCAAAACATTGTAAAATCAATTGAAGAAGCTCTTGAATTTTTAGAGGCTATTAATGGAATTCATGCAAGCAATATAAGCAAAGTAGATTTTTATACTTCACACGAAGCCTTACATCTTCATTATGAACAAGCCTTAACACGTTCAATAGAAGGCAAATGGTATAATTTATCAACTCATTTACCTTGGATTGGTATGCGCACAGCACAACTAGATAGCGCTCATTTAGAGTTTTTCCGTGGTATTGAAAATCCACTAGGTATAAAAATAGGTCCTAATGCATCTCCAGAATGGCTCGCTGAAGTACTGCAGAAAATGAACCCACAAAAAGAAGAAGGCCGCATTGTCTTATTCACTCGTTTAGGTGCGCAAAAAATAGAGCAATTGTTACCCCCCCTAATCGCGACAGTACAAAAGACCAATATACCCGTTACCTGGTCTTGTGATCCTATGCACGGTAATACAGAGACAACAAAAGATGGAACAAAAACACGTCATTTTGATAATATTTTACAAGAATTGCGTTTAGCTGTAGAAATACATCATTCCATGAATAGTTATTTAGGTGGTGTACATTTTGAACTTACTGGCGATAACGTCACTGAATGTATTGGCGGCGCTCGAGGTTTAAATGCCAATGATCTAAAAAGAGCCTATCATAGCTTAGTCGATCCGCGATTAAACTACGAACAGTCTCTAGAAATGGCTATTCAACTCAGCCGACATTTTAAAAAAAATAAGTAAGACAGTTTACAAAAAAGTTAACGTTTACACAGAGCTACTTCAGTGGTTGATTGTAAGATTTCTTCTTGTAAGTTCAAGAATTTATTCAAGTAGATCTTCTCTCTTTCTTTTGAACTACTAGTTGTATAAAACGTTTTTTCATCTTTATTCATTCTTAACAATAATTGGATGTATTCTTCTTTTACACTATTATTTTCTATAGAAAAAGTAGTCGCTAAAGTGCCTTCTTTGATCAACTCAATAAGGTTGGGATTAACATACTTTCTAGGACGGGAAAAGAAAGAATGAACTAAACCCAAATAATTTTTATCTTTGGCTTGATGCTCAAAATCAGCTAAAAGAACCTTCATCATCACAAGAAAGTCTGCAAGCCCTTGAGCAGGATTTAATTCACCGCTTGCCACATTCTGCAAAATAGCTATGCATTTTGGCCTACAAATATATTCCAAAATGCTATCAAACTCATTGACGAAGGGAGGAAGCTCAACAGTAGCATTTAAGTTTTGTAAAAAATGAGTGTCTGAAAGTAGATTTTTTTTACCTGTCATATAAATAGTCTCATCTACCAAAGAAGGAATAAAACTACTATGGCAGGCTTGAGTTAAATTGAGTTCGCCTTGTATACCGTTAGCAGGTAAAGTACGGCCTATACCATGCTGGATAATAGTCTTGCCTAGTATGGGTGTCAATTTCGTTTGATAATACGCCACAAGAAGATAAAAAAATAAATCAACTCGTCTAGTAGCATGCTCAACAATATACTGTTTCGATAAATTAATTAAAGAAGTCATATTATTATATTGCTGTTTTAGCTCATTATTTGAGTAAGGAGAAGATAAAGCATTCGTAAAATTATTCTTATAATCAAAAGAAATACGCTTGCTTTTGGGACTTAGACGGCGTTCTTCATTTTTTAATCGATCAGAAAACGTTAGTGAAGATGAAGATGTTTGAGAGATAGAGTGAGTGTTTAAGACCTGTTTAGTTTGAGATGTAAGTTTTGCTAAAGAAGAATCACTAAGTGATCTAGTCAATGCAGGAAGATAAGTAAGCGAAGAAGATAAATGATGTAAATGTTTTATACCTTTCAGTATTTTTATCATATTTCTCCTTGAAGAATTGTATTCATTAATCTACATTAGTCTTAAAAAAATTATACTTAATTCGATACTTTTTGTAAAAATATTGAATTATTATGCCACGATCTAATCAAATAAAACACAATGAGAGATGAAAAATTACATCTCTGAATTAATGACGCAGCATTAAAACAGCGCCATTAAGCTAAGGCCAACTCCAGAATAAATGTGAATTTTATTTTATACTGAAGTATAACCCAAGTAGCTTTCCCTCATCGGTTCAAAGCCGTAATTATCTTCATCAGAAAGACTAGACAGTGAACTGCTTTCCTCCCAAGTAGAAGAAATTTTCTCTTTTAAAAAATTAACCTGTTGAGTTAGTGAGTTAATTATTTGTTTATCCTCTTCAGTTAACTTTTGAATTTTTCTTAAGGAAGTTAATGTTTGTTCATAGGTCTCAATTGCAGCTTCTATATGATTTTTTTGTACAAGATCTTTTGCAATACGCAAAAAATTACCTGCAGTAGTCCGATAATCACTATCAGATATTTTGCCAAACAATGTAGGTGTGAAAGGAGTTTTCTTTGGTGCATTTTCTAAATGATTGGCTATGAACTCAATGCTGTTATCTAATTGTTGTTGCTCAGTTATTGATATACGAGAAATTTGTGAAAATAAACCTTGTTCTTGCTGAGCCTCATCCAACATTTTTACATGATTTTTGAATTGAGTAGATTCTCTGTAAGACGCTGTAGATACTTGTTTTTGAAAATAAGAATGAAACCTTTCAAAATTAACATGGGGATCACCAATTAATTGTTCATCTATAGTTTTTATATTAATAGCTAAAAAGGCTTTTATAGCATTTTCTATTGCGTCATGAGCGGCTTGCTGATTAAATAATTCAGAAAATGCATCGGATAAATCAATAAAACGTTTAGTAAGTATCCGATAAACAGCATCATTTAATTCGGTTTGTAAGAGCGCCTCAATACATAAATTGTAATATTTGGCTGCATTGAGATGATCTCTCGAGTTAAACAGAATTAGTGCTGCTTGAGAATAGGTAAAATAAAGAGCACGATAATCTGTAGGTCTCTTTGTTTGAATGACAGATAAATACGACTCAGCTCTGAATAATAATTGTAATGTTAATTGAGAACTAAAGCCTATATCTCTTTGTTCTTTAAATTGACTCAGTGTGCTCCTAGCTAACTTTCTATTGTCTTTATCCCTCATAATAACGTCCTTTTTAATTAGTACTTCTATTACAGTACCATTAGTTTTTTTAATTAGAAATTACTTGTGATAAAAATAAGGTATATTAAGGTAAAGCAAAATGCCAATCCATTTTTTTGGACAGTCCTTCAAGCATTAATTCTCCTCGAATACTATTCCCTTTGGCATTGACTCGAGGGCTTAACACCACAATACCAGCCTTAGATGGTACAACGGCTAAAGTATAACCTGATACACCACTTTTTGCAGGCATTCCTGCCTTAACCATATGCGTGCCGGTTTCATCATATAAACCACAAGTAGCCATAATGGCCAAAGTAATTTTGCAGGTTTCGCGTGAAATAATTTGCTCACCATTATTTACATCTACACCGCCATTAGCTAAGAGAGAAGGAAGGTATAACATTTGTTCCAAAGTAGCTTCATAAGAGCATAATGCAAAATATAAATCTAAAGTGCCAGTAATATCTGTACCTAATTTATTCCGACTTTTTAATAAATAAGCTAAAGACCGATTACGATCGCCAGTTCTTTTTTCAGAGGCAAAAACTAAGGGGTTGATACTAAGACGTTGACTAAATAATTTTTGCACCCAATACTCCAACCAAGCAAATTGTTGCTCTCCTACTCCAGGAATATGTGAGCATAAAGTAATGGCTCCTGCATTAAGCATAGGGTTTGATGGCTTCGGGCCAAATTGTTCTAAGCGCGTTATAGAAGCAAAATCATCCCCCGACGGCTCTACTTTAACCCATTCAAATAATTGCTTTTCTCCCAATTCCTCAAGCAAGCCAATTAAAGGAATTAATTTGGCCGTACTTTGTAAAGTAATAGGCGGCAAAGTATTCACATTACTATAGAAAATGCTTTGCTCATTCAAAACATTCACTGCAATAGCAGTTAAATTAGGATTAACATTGGCTAATTCAGGAATGTAATCTGCAGTTTTTCCTTCATGATTTAATTCAGCGCTATGAACTAATTCTTCTAATAAAGTAGTAGTAAGTTTATTTTGCATCATTTTTTGGGCTCAAAATAATTCCATTAAAATAAATTTAGCACACAATAATAAGGTCTGTGACCAGTAAAAAGCAAATTTAATGAGCTAGCTATCTAAATATTCGTCATCTCCTGACGTCCGCGGAAGTCATTGATACTCGAATAACACTAAATTAAGAGAAATGTTCATCAAACTAAAGGGTTTTTCCATTTAACTATCAAAGTTAATACACAAATAGTTAATCAAAAACTCATTGTGAGTATTTTTTTTTGAAAAAATACCTGATATGTTGATAAAGACAGGGCTTACGAAAAATTCCAATCTTTTCGTACGTACTGAAAGGAATGAATATTAGCTCTTGATTATGCAAAGAGGTGAACTATGTTAGATGACAAAGGAATTTTAGCTGCATTAGATAAAAAATTAGAAAACCATCCAAAAGATTTTAATATTCAAATTTTCTTATGTTTATTACAAAATACTACGCGTCCATTAGGTTATCCTGACTATCACTATGGGCCGAATAAAAACTATTATTTGGATTTAATTAAAAAAAATAT
This sequence comes from uncultured Legionella sp., assembly GCA_945952115.1. Lineage (GTDB taxonomy): Bacteria > Pseudomonadota > Gammaproteobacteria > Legionellales > Legionellaceae > Legionella. The sequence goes on from CAMFHA010000029.1 coordinate 14,301, forward strand.
TGATAATGCTCATGAATTAAAAAATGGTTCCGCTCTGTCTTCTTTAAAACGCTCTCTTTCTCTTGTCATGATTTGTTTTGCCTACTTTCATGATAATTTTTATATTAAAAACGAACTGGATCTAGACTTAATAGATTTACTTTATGTTGCTATTGATAAAAGAATAGAAACTACAGATGAAGAGCGTTGTGCTGAAATGAGTTTATTGCTCATGCTATTGGAACGTCCCTCTGAAGTTATTCAATTAATCGGAGCTCATCATAAACAATTAATTAGTGTAGATATTTCTAAATTAAATTGTGATACACAACAACTAAAGCAAAAAATAAATGTTGATGGTGGTATAGCACAAAAATTAGGTTCAAAAAAATTCTGCCAAACTACTATTGGATTGTATTTATTAGATCATGTAGATAATGTTTTTGATCAGGACTGGATAAAAAACAATCCTTTCTTATCTGAGGCAACTGTTCTAGGCTTAAAAGAGCAAGGTAAAAAAGAAGCTACTAATTATATAAACAACTATAATCCTTCTCAAAACACTTCTTTTTTATGTATTTTTAGCTTCTTTTCTAAGCAGCACCCTACAAGAGTTCTATTAAGTGCTGCAGATAAACTTCTTCAGAGTTTAAATAATAAAAAAACTACGTTTACTCAAGAAGAACAAGAAGCGTTACAAGATGATACTGACCACGATTTAACAAGCATTTATAATCGTTATAAACAAATTGTTTACCAACATGCTTGATTCCATCCTGGACTACGACTCCAAAGATTTAAACAGGGACTGTTTTTTTCTAATACCAAAGGGATCGTATTCCAAGGTTGTTGAGCATCAATAAGTTGTTGTTGGTTAATCCAAGTGCCTTCCCATGGAGCCAGTATTTGCGCTTGTATTACTTGACCTGCCGTGGTTGCACGAGTAGGTGTTGTAACAATGGGTTCTGGACCAAACAAAAAAGCTGATAATTGAAAATTCATACCCCAACCCGCTGTAGCAACCCAAAATTGCCCCATTTTTGCAGCAGAATAAGGCGCATGGGGTGTTTGTGAAGGATAAGGTGTTTTATATAATAAAGGATCTATTTGCAATAAAGTCTCCTTTTCCCAATTTCCGGAAGGAGCAATAAGTAAATCAGCACGAAGTGCTGAATAAACGCCAAAAACCTCTGGAACAGATAGCTCTTCACCTAAAGTTAAAGCAATCCGGCCTAATGGAGTAGTCGCCACAATAAACTCATTGCCAGTATTTGCCCAAGAGTTGGGTTTAAGATGAGTTGCACGGTATCGAGCAATAATTTTTCCCGAAGGCTCAGCAAGCGCAACGGTGTGGTAGACTTGAGCACCCTCTCGTTCTGGATAGCTACCGACTACATAACCCTCCCCTCGCTTTGCCAAATCTCCCAAAATTTTTTCTGAAAGCCCATTTTGTGGTTCAGCTAATTGTTTATATTCCTCTGCACTTAAATTGGGGCCATAATGAAACAACATTGGCAAAACCGCAATTCCACCTGCTTGAGGAGCCTTCCATTCTATTTTATCTATAGGTACATCAATATCACCTGATTCAACAGTCAAATTAATTAACTGTTGTTTGCTTATGCCATTGATAGGGTCAGTCGGAGCACGATGAAGAGCAAGAATACCATACATCTCAGGCCTACGACGTTCAAGCAATTCTGCTCGAACTGGTGCGGACTTTGACGGCTCTATTGTAGCAATAGCCACACCATTAACACCAGAAGGAAAGACTTGAGGTTTTAAAACAGGTAACTGAGCAACTTTATTCCCTAATGGATTCCAAATACTAGAGCCTCCATTATAATATAATTGCTGCTTAGTGATTGGGTTAGTTTCTATTCCATTTCTAGTTGATGCGATTACCCAGGCACCCGTATCCGCTGCAAGGTGTTGCACGCCTGCTATTGTGGAATGATTTCCTCTAGCTTGCATCAGTGGAGTTCCTGGCATAACACGATCTGAAACACTAGACCAAGCAATAATATCTACTTGATGTAGCAGTGCCAAACGTGAATACTGCCAATAAGTATCATCATAACAAATGAGTAAAGAAATTCGTCCAAGCTCTGTATCAAATACTGGAAAACCTCCATTTCCGGTAGCAGCCCATCGTTGATCCTGAGCGTTTAAACCATGTTTACGGTATTTACCTATATAACCTTCTGGTCCAATTAAGGCCGAGGTGTTATAAGCTAAACCATTACTAGGATCATACTCTCCTAGTCCCACAGCAATATACATATGATATTGTCGTGCTACTTTAGCCAATGCAGCAGTAGCTTTTCCTGGCACCGTATCTAAATAAGGACGAACCATGGCAAAATTATCAAAAATATATCCCATATTGGCAGTTTCAGGTAAAACAGCAAGCTTTACACCCTGTTTACCTACATTTTCAACTCCCGTCACCATTCGAGCAATATTACCATCCAGATCACCCCAAGCCGGATTATAAGCAACAGCGGCTGCTTTAAAACTGGGAAGTATGGGAGATGACTTAGCATGCACTGAAATAAAAGGACTAATAGTTATAAATCCAATTAACAGTAAACGAACTTTAAAGATTAGAGCAGAACACATGAAATACACCTCCTGTGTGGGATCTGTTAAAATGCTCAAAACAAAGATTTAAGACACAATTTACGAAAAACTCCCTCATTAAACTTAAAAAAGCAGTTGAATCTACTGCTTTTTTTAGGTTTCAACATTCTTTTGTCTCAATCTTAAGGTTTTTCGTAAGTCCTGTAAGAATTATAAGTCGATATTAATTATAAAGGCAATGAAGACTCTTTTGATGGTGGTGGAAGAAATTCAAATAGGTAAATAAATAGACAAATAATAAACAAAATCAAAAACAAATGGAATAAAAGCTTTGCGGCTACAAGCAAAGTAGGTTGCTTACTTTTATAGCTAATAATAGCAGCACTTACTGTTATTATTAAACAAATAAAAGCTCCAATTAGCATTTTCCCATCCTTGGATATGGTAAATCCCTTTAAGTTGGTATCTAAAAATTTTTGTCTGATTGTCTTAATTATAGTTCATTAAAAGAGGTCAATCATACAAGTTTAACTATTTTGCTTAAAAGGATTGAAACCAATAGAAGCAGCACCTTATATGTTGATTTACAACAAATTTAATTGAAAAATATATACAAATAATATAATGTAAAACAGTGCATATATTGGAGTTACCGTGGATTTATTCGGATCATGGCGCTCATCGACTGAAACGATTAGCAAAAAATTTTGGGATTGCGTTTTCAGTGCCGATAAAAATGCACTTCAATCATTATGCATGCAATATAAACATAAATTATTCAATATATTATTTGAATCGTCAAAGTCAGAGGTTATTCAAGGGTTAGCTTTGCCCTACCTATTGATCACTTTACAAGCCATGCCAGCCAATAAACGCTTGGCTGCTTTGTCCATAGTGACTTGTAGGTTTGTCAGTGGAGAAACTTACCATGGATGGCACTCAAATAACTCCGAAAAATATAGCCGAAAACTTCCGCTGTTGCGTGTGGTGGCAAAACAAGATCCTAGGAGTTTATTGCAGATACTGCCGTTGCTCACAACAGAAGAAGAAAAATTAACTGCTTTGATGTTAAGAGACAACTATGGAGAAACTGTTTTTTATAGACTGTGCTGTGGAAATATAGAAACTGCTTTTACTTTATTAAAAATATTTAGTCCAGATAGCCAACAAAAACTTCTGACACAGCGATCATTAAATTCCGAAGAAGTAATTGATAACCCAGCCATAATTGATCGCGCACATCCAGAGCGCTGGGGCGCCAATTCACAGTTCCCTTTCTATATTTTTATCGGATTTCCTCAGTACTTAGAGGAGATTCTGAATTGTTTTTCCACTGAGCAATTTCATAATTTTATGAGCACACCTGCGCTCAATCATGGATTCTTAAGGCACGCGGTAAGATATCCTGCGTCATTAAAGCTCTTGTTCGAGAAATTAGGGACTATTGCTTGCAAGCAACAATTCAAAGAACCTTATGATAGTATATTAAGTGATGTTAATGATACCGCTATTTTTGACTTACTAGATGAATATTTTACTCAGCAGGAAATTTGCACTCTTCTGTTACAAGGACGTTGTGATTATCCTAATGATCACGTGTTATTTAATTCATTAAATATTCTTGAAGAATTGCAAACAAGGGGCAAAAATTCACTTGCTGTACTATGTTCTGGACATAATATTGATTCTATAAAAATATTACTAAAACGCATGCTGTCTTATTTCGTAAGTGATGAAGAGCGAATGACGCTCATCAATAAGCAAAGTTTTTATGGTTACTCCTTGCTTTATCATCAGGCAGTCCTAGAGGACCAAGATTTGTGTAAAGAGCTTTTATTATGGGTTCCCAAAGAGAACTTATTGCAAGTCATAACCGATCAGGATACTTTTTTGAACTTTTTTTCCCAGCATCTGAGAAGTTATGATGTGGCTCAGCAGGAGGTCATTAGAGAAATGGTTTCTATGGGACTCTTCTTATCAATGCAGCATGAAATCTTATCTCATATTTTTGATCTTCTTGATGAAGAAGAGCAGCGCATATTTTTACAACACCTCTTTAGCTTGCGAGGCCATACAGCTATTACAGAACAGACCTGTCTCAGTATATTGAAAGAACGTATGATCTATCTACATAATCTGACCACAGAGTCACAGCATTATGCGATAACCGCTGCCCTTCTGAGCTGGCTCCCTTCCGCTATAGCCGGTGAGCGCAATAGCAGACAAAATACAGCTTATCGAGCGATTGCTAATTCAACTGATATAAATAAACTCAAAAAGGCCTATGATCAACATTTGATGTGCCCTGGTAGCCATGCAGCAATAGACTTTTTTCAAAACTCGAGCTCTAACTCATCCTTGAGTTATTGAATCTTAAATAAGAGAAGAAGTGCTTTGAAAACCACTTACTGCTTCATGTGATGTTGCATGCTGATAACGCGCTTTTAGCTTTTCACTTATTTCTAGTCCTTTAGATTCAACTATATTAGGTATTTTCTTAGAAAGATAATTTATACAATGATCCAAGACAACATTAATTTGTGCTTTATTTTCACTTAAGTAAGCTTCTAGTTGCGTCGTTACTTCTTTTAGTGCATCTGAAAAAATTTCATTAGAGGATTTTGTACTTGGAGAGAGAATTCTCTTAAATGAATTATAATCCTGAATTTTTCGATCCTTATCCAATTTTCTTATTTGATCTTGCGCAATGCGATGCTCTGGATAGAGGAGCAAAGCACTCTTATAAAGGTCATAAGCTAATAAAACGGTATTAGTAATAGCAGGCAAACCGTTATTACGCTGATTATAACCATAATAAAAATCAGCAACTAATGAAAGGAGCTTTGCCAAAAATTTATTATTTTCCGATTTTCTTCCAATGGCATTTAATGCTATTGAAAATGCCTCAATATGAGATATTTCTTGAAAATAAACTTGTTTTTTTGTAAAAAATCTATTCAAAGAATTCACACTCGGAGTATGAGTATTTGGAGTATAGACTATTTCACTAGAAGAAGACGCACAAACATCAGAATCTAAAAACGATAAGTTACTTTCTTTAGCTAACTCTTCTTCCTCTAAGGAATCATCTAATTTCCAAAGCTTAACTCGTTTTGTTTTCTGAATACTAACTTCTTCCTCGTCATCTTTTCTATTTGAAGTGGCTTCTGTATAGGAGGCTTCTATATTTGAAATTTCCTCTATGCCTGAAATTCCTTCTTTCTCATCATCTTTTCTATTTGAAGTGATTTCTGTATAAGAGGCTTCTATATTTGAAACTTCTTCTATGTCTGAAATTACTTCTTCTAACTCAAAATAAGAATCTATTGATTCTCGTGCACGTTTTTTAAGAGGTAATTTATGATTTAATTTATCTGCTAGTTTTTGTATATCTGCAATAATAATCTCAGCACTTTCTTTATCCACTTTTTTTGCGATATTTTTTATTTTTTCAATAATATCTTTGGCTATAAGCACAGTATCATTTTCTATAGCGACAAAAAGTTGAAAATTATAAATTTGTACCAACTCTATTGGCTCAAGCGGTAGAGTAATTAATTGTGTGTTCTCAATATATTGAGCTATTTCAGCAATATAAGCTGCATTTTTACTAATCTGGTAGCTTTTTTCCAATAAATTTAAATAACTAATATGTAAGTCAATCTTTACAGCTAAATTAGCCTTTTGAGTATATTCTATCGAGTGCAGCATCAAAGTTTTAACGAGTACAATATCTTCTTCCTTAGATTTCTCATTTAACTCATCAAAAAGTTGATCACTCATCTTTTCACAAGCGTCAGCTAAACCTTCATAACTCTCATTAATTTTACTTAGAATTAACTGAGCATTGTTTGGCATCTTTTTATAATTCTCTAATTCATTCAGTAAATTAGGAACATCTTTCCAAATTGCTTGAGCAGTCTCAAAATTCTTAGTTGTTATAGCTTTCTTCATTGCCATAAAACTAGTAATAGTGATTTCAGATATTACGTAATAAAAAGCATAAATAAAACGAGACTCCTCTTTTTCAGTAACCTTTTTTAAATCTTCTAAAGCTTTTTTATAATGAGTTAAAGCGAGTGAATAATTTTTCTTATTGTACGCTTTATCACCCTCTACTTGCTGTTTGCTGTTTGCTGTTTGCTACCAAAATAATATTTCATATGTTTTAAATTAAAGACAAAAGTACAAAAACAATAACACATGTCAAATTTACATTCAATTGGTATTGATAATAAATTAACTATACTTTGAACAAGGCTTACAAAAGCACTGGTTGAGACAAAAGGAATTTTTAATGATAAAATTTTTCGTCTTGTTGAAAAAAATCAGTAAATGATCGCACGTCATCCTGAGTCGCTTGTGACGAAGGATGACGGGATGAGCAGTTACAAAAATCACTTATCAAGCTCTTGTGTATTTATAAAAAAATGAACATAATATGCAAATTTTTTAACAAAAAGGTAATCTTATGTCCTTATTAGACTCACTAAACAAACAAACTGGCTATTTAGTTGACTGGAAAAGAGCTGGAGTAGTGATGTTCTCTACAAATCATCGCTATACTAGTCGTGAAGTGTTAGAGCGCGGTTTTATTGTTGCCCGTATGGCTGTAGGTGGCTTTTTAGCATCTAATAAAAGTGAAAAAGGCGGCTCTGTGCCTTTTATATTTGGAGCTTCATTAGCTTTTCTAATTTCTCATACCATTACAATGTCTCCATTAATATATAAACGGTTACAAGCGAGTTGGAATTGCGACAAAATCATTAAACAACTAAATGAACAGCTAAAATCTGAACAAGCAATTGCTCCTATAGTATCAGAAGTGATAAGTAAAATAATGAAGCATGCTGCAGTAACAAGCGCTTCTGCTGTTTGGGGTAAACGTGAACGGTTATTAACCACCCTACAGGATTGGATTAACAATAATGACCATGATTTACTTAATGATACTTTAAAAAATGAAAATATCATCGAACTTTTAGATAAAAACGATAATTTGCTTTCTATAAATACTAGTCTTAAATAGTGATGCCAAATTTAAATAACTTCAATCTCGCATGGAATTTTAATAATACCTATGTGAGACTACCTGAGTACTTTTATACGCGGCTGACTCCCGTTAAAGTATCTAAACCAAAACTAGTACTGATTAATTATGCTTTAGGAGAAGAATTAGGCATCCATCTCCAATACGCTTCAGAAGAGTATTTAGCTCAACTTTTTTCAGGAAATATACTCCCCCAAGGGGCTGATCCCATTGCACAAGCTTATGCAGGGCATCAATTTGGTCATTTTACTTATTTAGGTGATGGACGCGCTCATTTATTGGGCGAACATCGAACACCTAAAGAGATACTCGTAGATATCCAGCTTAAAGGATCAGGCCTAACGCCTTATGGGCGACGAGGAGACGGTCGCGCAGCTCTAGGTCCCATGCTTAGAGAGTATATTATTAGTGAAGCAATGCATGCTTTAAGAATTCCTAGCACTCGAAGTCTTGCGGTTGTTAACACGGGTGAAGCAGTGTATCGAGAAACTATTTTACCAGGAGCTGTTTTAACGCGAATTGCATCAAGCCACATTCGTATTGGAACTTTTGAATATTTATCGGCGGAACATAATCTATCAGGAATAAAAATACTTGCAGACTATGTGATTAATCGCCATTATCCAGAAGCCAAAGAAGCTGATAACCCTTATTTGCATTTATTAAAATCAGTGATAGAAAAACAAGCTGATCTTATTATTGATTGGATGCGTGTTGGTTTTATTCATGGGGTAATGAATACGGATAATATGTCAATTTCGGCAGAAACTATTGATTATGGGCCGTGTGCTTTTATGGATACCTATGACCCATTTACAGTATTTAGCTCTATTGATGAACAAAGTCGCTATTGTTATGTGAATCAACCGGGTGTTGCTCAATGGAACTTGGCTCGTTTTGCAGAAACCTTACTTCCTCTTTTACATCAAGAATTAGATAAAGCTATTGAATTAGCTAAAGAGGTTGTAAGTAATTTTACTCCTCTTTATGAAGCAAAATGGTTCAACATGATGCGATGCAAATTAGGCTTGTTTGGGGTTCAAAAGATTGATAGCAGTTTGATTTCTTCTTTACTTCATTGGATGAAGCAGCATAAAGCAGATTATACCAATACATTTAAAGAGTTAAATCAAGAACATAAACCTTCTAGCGATCTGTATGATAATAACTCATTTCAAGCCTGGTATGAACAATGGCAGCACAGACGGCAAGAAAACAATACATCATTAAAAGAATCTATAGAATTAATGAATTTCTATAATCCAGCTGTTATTCCTCGAAATCATAAAGTGAAGCAAGCATTAGATACAGCAGAGCAAGGAGAGATGGAGCCATTTAAGGAACTCTTAGGCATTGTAACAAAACCTTATACAACTCGCAGCGATATTCAAAATTATCAACGTCCACCCTCTCCTGATGAACAGATTTATCAAACTTTTTGCGGCACTTAGACTGCGTTTTAATCACACCTCTAATTATTCAAAATATTTCAAGATACGATTTTTGAGTATATACTCATAATATTCTTTTCTATTTATAATTAATTGATGCGTCAGAAACATAAATATGCCCTTGTGCTTATTATTATTTTATTATCTATCGCCTTAATGCTTTTTAATTGAGACCATTAATCAATGAAATTTAAATTTTTAAACCCTCATGATTTTGAGCTTTTAATCCAAACTTACGAACAAATTACTAGCTCTATTCAAGCGAATAAACAAATACTCATTGATTCATTTTTTCTCCAAATGTATTCACAATTGGAAGAAGCTTTGTATTTTGAATGCGAAAGACAGATAGTTAAAAAAAATGCCAGCATTCTGCGTTTTGAAGAAGCGCTAAAGAAACAAGGTTATCAACTTAATAACGAACTTTGGCTTAAATTATTAGAAGTAGCAAAAATTAGAAACTGTCTGCTTCATGGCAATGGTCGATTAGATAATGATAAATATGGAGAGGATACTCGTACTAGTATTTCTAATCTTAATCTCGATGCCAATGAAGAGTTAATAGAATTAGTTCAGTTAAAAGAAGAATGCTTTAAAATTAAAATAAATCGAACATTGTTGGTTTATTTTTTTAATAAAATTAAAGAATTTTATTTAATTCAGTCATGATATCTAGGGTAGTTCATTATTAACACTAAAACATTTAAAAGTTATTTATTCCCACTTATTTTACTCATCTCGATTTTTTTGGGTGGATTAACAGGGTATTTATTTGGTCCACAAACTCATTATTTAAAACCAATGGGTGATATTTTTATTAATTTAATTTTCACGACCATTGTTCCTTTGATATTTTTTAGTATTTCATCAGCAATAGCACGCACAGGTTCTCTAGGAACCTTAGGTAAAATGATGGCTTATATGGCTTTTGTTTTTCTTGCTACTGGCCTGTTTGCCGCTCTTTATAGCTTAATGATTGTGCTTATGTTTCCACCTGGAGAAGGAGTACATCTTGCACTTGCTTTACCAAAACAAAATGCGACAATTAATATTGCTGAGCAAATAGTAGGAATGTTTACAGTTTCGGATTTTTCCCAATTATTATCTCATCAACATATGCTCGCTTTAATTGTTTTTTCAATTTTAATAGGCTTAGCAGTCACGCAAATTAATCGCGAAAAAAGTACTCTTATTCTTAATTTTTTAGAGGCATGTGAAGCTTTATTCACTAAGCTCTTTAATCTAATTATGTATTATGCACCTTTAGGATTTTTTGCTTATTTCGCTGTATTAGTCAATGAGCTAGGCCCTCAGATCATGGGGAATTATTTACGGCTTTTTATCCTCTATTACGCATCAGGAATTCTTTATTTTATTCTTGCTTCTACTTTTTTTGCATTTATAGCCGGTAAAAAAGAAGGTGTTCGTTTATTTTGGTCTAACATTCCTATTCCCATGCTTATTTCATTAGCAACCTGTAGTAGTGCTGCAAGTATTCCAGCCAACTTAATTGCTACTAAAAAAATGAACGTTCCTGAAGAAATAGCCGATACAACTATTCCTTTAGGATCGCTTATTCATAAAGATGGTTCTGTAATTGGCGGTATTTTTAAAATTGCTTTTCTTTTTGGATTATTTCAATTAGATTTTACCAGTCCAAGTGTGTTATTCACTGCTTTATGCGTCTCTTTATTAGTAGGCACCGTGATGGGAGCAATCCCAAGTGGTGGAATGTTAGGAGAGCTTCTTATTTTAACAGTCTATGGCTTTCCCGCTTCTGTTCTAATTGCTATTGCTGCAATAAGTATTATCATAGATCCTTTAGCAACCATGCTAAATGTAACAGGAAATAGCGTCAGCTCAATGCTCATTGCTCGTTTATTTCGTCCCAAATAGTAATGCTCAAAAAGCGCTTGAAAGCTACTTTTTTTAGGTTAAAGGCTCCAAAGGTACTAATACCCACATGATGAGGTATATGAGTAAAGCCATTCCCCCTGCAAGAAAAAATAAAATAAAAATAAGGCGAATTATGGAAGGATCTATTTTAAAATAAATACCTAGGCCACCACATATCCCCGCAATTTTACGTTCACTCCGTGAACGATATAACTTTTTATATAAAGTATTATTAGCCATGAAGCGCTCCATTAAACTCCATTTAATCACATCGTTTTTCTAACCAACACTCGTCATATTCATTACAAATCTGAACCGTTTCGCATTCTCGAATATAATAAGGCACTTGTGGAGGTGGCGGCACAACAGGAACATTAATAATAACATTAGGACCACCCCAACCAGGATAAAACCCTGGCCCATAATAACCCCAACCTCCTCCATGATAATGGTTCCATCCCCAAGCAGGGCTATTTAAGCTTGCTATAAAACCTAAGCAAACAAATAGCAACATCATCATTTTATTATTCATAATATTCTCACAAAACTCATAGTGTATCTTTTTATACAACCACAATAAATATTTATATTTTACCTCGCTTCATTTATTATTGAAATGAAAGGAGACTATTATGTTGTATATGCTTTGTTTTCATGTTCCAGATACTCATATTGAAGAAGTAAAAAAAGCCATATTTACTGCGGGGGCAGGTAAAATAGGAGATTATGATTGCTGTTCATGGCAAGTATTAGGCCAAGGCCAATTTAAACCATTAGAAGGAAGTAATCCTTATATTGGTGATATTAATCAAATAAAAACTGTAAAAGAGTATAAAGTTGAAACAGTTTGTGATGAGCAGTATATACACGAGGTAGTTCACGCGTTAAAAAAGGCCCATCCTTATGAAACACCTTCTTATCAAATTTGGCCTTTGTTAAATTTATAAGCCAATTTGTTTATTTTTTGTCAATTTAAGATATAATATTTTCAAATTTACAGGACTTAAGAAAACCTACAAGGTCAAGGCAAAAGCATGTTTTAATGAGGGCGTTTAGATGCGCTAAATAATCGAATTAAAACATGCTTTTAACAAAAAGATTGAGCGTTTTTCGTAAATCCTGATTTAAGGACTTATTGTGATTAAGTATATTACATTCTTGCTACGTCAAAATTCCTTTATTCAAGTACTTTTACTCTGCTTTTTTTGCTTTTCTTGCGAATTAATAGTCAAGCTTGTCAAACTTCCTCTACCAGGCAGTATATTAGGCTTTGGTTTAGTCTTATTTTTATTAGTAACTAATAAATTAAAACCAGAATACATTAAAAACGGCGCACAGCTCTTATTAAAAGAAATGTTATTATTTTTCATTCCAGCAGTTATCGCAATACTTGATCATCCTGAATTCCTAGGAATTTTAGGCATTAAAATTCTTATTGTCATTATCCTAAGTACTATAACTGTCATTTTAATTACTGTTTTAGTTGTTGATTACTGCTATCATTGGAGACTTAGTCATGCCAAATCAATTTCTGACTGAGCCCTTAATTCAAAGTCTTTTTTGGTCTTTTATTACCATTGTTTTGTATTTTTTTACCAAATATATACACCGTTTATGGCCAGTTTGGTGGCTTATGCCCATTGCCTTATGCCCTATTCTTATTACGAGTACGGTCATTCTCTTTCATGCAAGTTATCAAGATTATTTTCAAGGAGCTTATTGGCTTAGTCTGTTTATTGGTCCAATAACTGTTTCCTTTGCTATTCCAATTTATGAACAAAGAGCAATTATACGTGAGCATTGGCCAATATTAATGGTAAGTGTACTTATAGGAAGCTTAGCAGCACTAGTTTCCAGTTGGGGTTTAGCCTCTTTATTAAATCTTGATGATACTATACGTTTAAGCTTATTACCTCGCTCAATCAGCACTCCTTTTGCCTTAGCTGTTTCTCACAGTATTGGAGGTATACCCGATCTTACCGTCATTTTTGTCGTGATTTCCGGAATTTTAGGTGCAATTATCGGTGAAATTATTCTTACCCGCATTTCATTTACTTCCTCTATGGCCAAAGGCGCTAGTTTAGGAGTCTCTGCTCACGCAGCAGGAACAGCACAAGCACGTAAAATGGGTACGACAGAAGGGGCAATTGCTAGCCTAGTAATGATTTTAGTTGGATTATTTAATGTACTAGCAATTCCTATTATCTGTTATTGCTTTAACTAATATTTAAAGCCTGAGAACATCGAACATTGGCCGAAGAGCTCTTGTCCCCATAATAAAAGGACTGAACACTGCCACCACCGGTATAGAAAGTCTGAAACCACGCTGAATCCTTTGGAGAAAGTGAAAATTCAGCAGAACTCCAGTAAGGGCTACTAGTGCTTAGCAAATTACTAAGAGGACCACCTAAAGCTCCCAAACTATACAAGCTGAAAAAACTAGTTAACACAGGAGAGCAACTGGCGAATTGATTCGTAGTTGCATTGAAATAAATTCCGCCATTGAGTTCACAAGCAGAAGGTAAATACCATTGGCCTGTTCCTGCAGCACCACCTTGTGTATCAGCGTAACAAAGACCTACAGCATAATCGGAAACAGGAATAGCAGGATTACTATAATAAATATGAATATTTGTTGAATCACAGATGCCATTGGTAGCACCATTACAATTTTGTTGACCAGAATATTGTGTAGCAGTTTGTCCTGTTGGTTGAGTTGAGTTTGGATAAGGCACTGTTGTAGTTGAGTTCTCTGCAACTCCCCAAATACTAGTGTATTCATACAGTGCTCCACCAGATCCCCAAATTACGCCATTTGAAACATCATTGTCACCAATAACCAAAGCACTGGTACCATTTACATTATATACATAATAATAATTAGCCCCTTCGTTAGGCGTAATTGAAGAAACCAGCGCGGAGCGAGAAACTATATTTCCATTATAATCAATAATGTTAAATGCTGTCGGAGTAAAAGCATTGGTACCATTTGCTGCAAATGTGATGCTGCAAGTTTTACCGTAAGCAACTGAACTACAAGGCTCTGAAATTTGGCTGACGTTTTCAGGTAATTGTGTGGAGTCTGCCTGAACATTCTTGACGGTTGTAGTACTTAAATTTTTCACAGTAACTGTAGCTCTTCCGTGGCTTGAGGTCAGTTGCATAACTCCATAAGATTCGACAAATAAAGGAGATAAAGTGTTCTTAGTTACAAACAAAGAAGTGATTCCTGAGCTATCACCCGGTATCTGACTTCCTGCCCAAGTTGCTCCTTTATTGGAAGTATACAACACGTAGCTATTTGATGTTCCTACATATACTGTAGTACCTGTAGCAGCGATAGCATTAGCATGGCCATCGCCATTTGGTAAAGCCATTAACTGCCAGGTACCCGTTGTCAGTGGTGCTGTGTTGTATTGCGGTTGGGGAGTGGTAGCGGTATATGCCATTACAGCATATAAAACACCATTGGTGTCAATGGCTAAACTAGAAACACTGACATTCACTGATGGCTGGCTTGCAAGAAGACTCCAGCTTTGCCCTGAATCTTGAGAGTAATAAATATGACCACCACCAGATGAGCCTGTAAACGCCGTACCCGCATAAAAAACTCCATTCATGTCAACCACGATGGCATTAACTGGTTTGTCATCAGGAACTTGAGCTGGAGTATTTGGATTCCAAGTGCTTCCGTGATTAGTGGTAAAGTATACATATCCATGTCCTGTACCTACGTAGACCGTATCTCCTACTGCAAAAACAGACTGTACCCAGTCATCATTAGTTGGGAATGTAGCGACTTGGCTCCAATGTATCCCATCTGAACTGTAAATCAGTGTCGCCGCACCACTCCCAGGCGCTGTTGTTCCTACAGCCCCCGTTGCTTGATACATTGTTCCATCTGCAGTTGTTGCTGTAGCCGAGGTCCCTTTCACTACATTCCATCCGCCTTGTGGACTTAACATATACCCCCAATTTGTTCCATTATCAGCAGAATAAATAGTTAAAAAAGAAGTCTCGGCATAAATATTAGTATAGAGAGGTATCGTGCTTGGTGTTGATTTTGAGGTGATACTCCCTTTGGCTGCTTGTGTATTGCTGATTGTTCCTATAGCTGTATAACCCGTTGCAGCAGGATTTGTCTTACTAGCCACAGCCTTCCTTAACTGAAAAGCATTTGAAAAATAGGGCAAACAAAGGAATAGAATCGGTATAAACAATAGAGGTTGTTTGTGGATATCCATAATCATTGATACTACCCCATGGAAAATGCCAGGGCTCAAAACGAAAAAATTCCCAACCGACAAAATGTTGAATGGCATCCTGATTATTACTATCAAGTAACCATTCAATCGAAGTGGGATGCAAGGTTGTCAATCCAAAGACGAGCATAAAAAAAAGCAAGCCAACCAAAGCACCCATAAGGCATGAATGAATATTACCCCACCGAGCTGAAGTAACCATTATCACCAGAAGGAGCAGGGTGCGATTTTAAGTGCGGTTAAATCTATTTCACCTCGCCCACTTGCGGGAGA